>NZ_CP041745.1:3957500-4140000 GCF_007556815.1 Paraburkholderia megapolitana | reverse complement strand
TTGAGAGAACTCGGGAGAAGGAACTCGGCAAATTGGTACCGTAACTTCGGGATAAGGTACGCCCCTGTAGCTTGACTGGCCTGCGCCAGGAGGGTGAAGGGGTTGCAATAAACTGGTGGCTGCGACTGTTTAATAAAAACACAGCACTCTGCAAACACGAAAGTGGACGTATAGGGTGTGACGCCTGCCCGGTGCCGGAAGATTAAATGATGGGGTGCAAGCTCTTGATTGAAGTCCCGGTAAACGGCGGCCGTAACTATAACGGTCCTAAGGTAGCGAAATTCCTTGTCGGGTAAGTTCCGACCTGCACGAATGGCGTAACGATGGCCACACTGTCTCCTCCCGAGACTCAGCGAAGTTGAAGTGTTTGTGATGATGCAATCTCCCCGCGGCTAGACGGAAAGACCCCATGAACCTTTACTGCAGCTTTGCATTGGACTTTGAACCGGTCTGTGTAGGATAGGTGGGAGGCTTTGAAGCGTGGACGCCAGTCTGCGTGGAGCCGTCCTTGAAATACCACCCTGGTTTGTTTGAGGTTCTAACCTTGGCCCGTTATCCGGGTCGGGGACAGTGCATGGCAGGCAGTTTGACTGGGGCGGTCTCCTCCCAAAGTGTAACGGAGGAGTACGAAGGTACGCTAGGTACGGTCGGAAATCGTGCTGATAGTGCAATGGCATAAGCGTGCTTAACTGCGAGACCGACAAGTCGAGCAGGTGCGAAAGCAGGTCATAGTGATCCGGTGGTTCTGTATGGAAGGGCCATCGCTCAACGGATAAAAGGTACTCTGGGGATAACAGGCTGATACCGCCCAAGAGTTCATATCGACGGCGGTGTTTGGCACCTCGATGTCGGCTCATCTCATCCTGGGGCTGTAGCCGGTCCCAAGGGTATGGCTGTTCGCCATTTAAAGAGGTACGTGAGCTGGGTTTAAAACGTCGTGAGACAGTTTGGTCCCTATCTGCCGTGGGCGCTGGATATTTGAAGGGGGCTGCTCCTAGTACGAGAGGACCGGAGTGGACGAACCTCTGGTGTACCGGTTGTCACGCCAGTGGCATCGCCGGGTAGCTATGTTCGGAAGAGATAACCGCTGAAAGCATCTAAGCGGGAAACTCGCCTTAAGATGAGATATCCCCGGGGCTTCGAGCCCCTTGAAGGGTCGTTCAAGACCAGGACGTTGATAGGTCAGGTGTGGAAGCGCAGTAATGCGTTAAGCTAACTGATACTAATTGCCCGTAAGGCTTGATCCTATAACAGGTGTGTTTTACGTCATGAGTTAGTGCTTCAGCACTTACTCAGGACCACCCCCGAACGGGGGCAAGACACCACCGGTTGAGATCAGTGTTGTGCACGATACGCACAACCCCAAACGAGAGGCTTCCTCTCAACTACTTCTTCCAGATTGGCTGTAGCGCCCTCAAAGGCGACACAGCAACAAGTCATGCCTGATGACCATAGCGTGTCGGTACCACCCCTTCCCATCCCGAACAGGACCGTGAAACGACTCCACGCCGATGATAGTGCGGATTGCCCGTGTGAAAGTAGGTAATCGTCAGGCTCCTCATGCTGTAACCCTCGCCCCCGCCAGCCATTTCGCTCGCGGGGGCTTGGCGTTTCTGGTGTATTAAGTGAGAGCTTCATGGTTTGGGAGCGGTAGCGCACTTGACAGCACGTTGTTGCTCCCCCATAATCATCAGTTCTCTTCGGAGGGGTGCCCGAGTGGCTAAAGGGGGCAGACTGTAAATCTGTTGGCTTACGCCTACGTTGGTTCGAATCCAACCTCCTCCACCAGAATGCAAGCGAAGTAGAGGGAATCGACAGGATCCTTGCGGGTGTAGCTCAATGGTAGAGCAGAAGCCTTCCAAGCTTATGACGAGGGTTCGATTCCCTTCACCCGCTCCAGTGTTGAGATGTAGCGCCCATGTGGCTCAGTGGTAGAGCACTCCCTTGGTAAGGGAGAGGTCGGCAGTTCGATCCTGCCCATGGGCACCAGCAAGTAGCTAGTGACTGTTTGCGCCTCGCGCAACGTACGGAAATCCTCTTAGGAGTCGGAAATGGCCAAGGGTAAGTTTGAGCGGACGAAGCCGCACGTGAACGTTGGCACGATCGGTCACGTTGACCACGGCAAGACCACGCTGACGGCAGCGATCACGACGGTGCTGACCGCGAAGTTCGGCGGCGAAGCGAAGGCGTACGACCAGATCGACGCAGCGCCGGAAGAAAAGGCGCGCGGTATCACGATCAACACGGCGCACGTGGAGTACGAAACGGCGAACCGCCACTACGCGCACGTTGACTGCCCGGGCCACGCTGACTATGTGAAGAACATGATCACGGGCGCAGCGCAGATGGACGGCGCAATCCTGGTGTGCTCGGCCGCTGACGGCCCGATGCCGCAAACGCGTGAGCACATCCTGCTGGCGCGTCAGGTCGGTGTGCCGTACATCATCGTGTTCCTGAACAAGTGCGACATGGTGGACGACGCCGAGCTGCTGGAGCTGGTGGAAATGGAAGTTCGCGAACTTCTGTCGAAGTACGACTTCCCGGGCGACGACACGCCGATCATCAAGGGTTCGGCCAAGCTGGCGCTGGAAGGCGACAAGGGCGAACTGGGTGAAGTGGCGATCATGAACCTGGCCGACGCACTGGACACGTACATCCCGACGCCGGAGCGCGCAGTGGACGGCGCATTCCTGATGCCGGTGGAAGACGTGTTCTCGATCTCGGGTCGCGGTACGGTGGTGACGGGCCGGGTTGAGCGCGGCGTGGTGAAGGTCGGCGAAGAAATCGAAATCGTCGGGATCAAGCCGACGGTGAAGACGACGTGCACGGGCGTGGAAATGTTCCGCAAGCTGCTCGACCAGGGTCAGGCGGGCGACAACGTGGGTATCCTGCTGCGCGGCACGAAGCGTGAAGACGTGGAGCGTGGCCAGGTGCTGGCCAAGCCGGGTTCGATCAACCCGCACACGCACTTCACGGCCGAAGTGTACGTGCTGAGCAAGGATGAAGGCGGCCGTCATACGCCGTTCTTCAACAACTACCGTCCGCAGTTCTACTTCCGTACGACGGACGTGACGGGCTCGATCGAGCTGCCGAAGGACAAGGAAATGGTGATGCCGGGCGACAACGTGACGATCACGGTGAAGCTGATCAACCCGATCGCCATGGAAGAAGGCCTGCGCTTCGCTATCCGCGAAGGTGGTCGTACCGTCGGCGCTGGTGTCGTTGCCAAGATCCTCGAGTAAGCCAGTTACTTCTCGTTGATCGGTTGTTTCGGGGTTGGCGATGTCGTCAACCCCAAAATGGTTTAGGGGTATAGCTCAACTGGCAGAGCGTCGGTCTCCAAAACCGAAGGTTGGGGGTTCGATTCCCTCTGCCCCTGCCAATCTCGCGCTAATGTGGCGCTCGTTAAGGTGTTATGGCGAATCCTTCCGTCGAAACTGTAAATACTTCTGGCGACAAGCTAACGCTGGCCGCAGGCGTATTGTTGGTCTTGGCCGGGTTCGTAGGGTTCTTCTGGCTTGGTAGCCAGGAGTGGTACGTCCGCGGTGCAGCCTTGGCAGTTGGTGTGATCGCGGGTGTGGCGGTCGGTCTTATCTCCGCGCCCGGCAAGGGTTTCATCGCGTTCGCCAAAGACTCGTACAAGGAAGTCCGCAAGGTCGTGTGGCCCACTCGTAAAGAGGCTACCCAGACGACCCTCGTGGTGTTTGCCTTCGTATTCGTCATGGCGATATTTCTCTGGATCAGCGACAAATCCATTGAATGGGCGATTTTCTCGGTGATTCTGGGTTGGAAATGACATGAGCGATACTCCGGCATCCCCGAGCGGCAAGCGTTGGTATGTGGTGCACGCCTACTCCGGCATGGAGAAGAGCGTGCAACGTGCGCTTCAGGAGCGCATCGATCGCGCTGGCATGCAGGACAAGTTTGGCCAGATCCTCGTGCCGACCGAAGAGGTGGTTGAGGTGAAGGGCGGTCACAAATCGGTGACCGAGCGTCGTTTCTTCCCGGGCTATGTGCTCGTGGAAATGGAAATGACGGACGAAACGTGGCACCTGGTGAAGAACACCGCAAAGGTGACCGGTTTTGTTGGTGGTGCGCGCAATCGTCCGAGCCCGATTTCCCCGCGGGAAGTCGAGAAGATCATGTCGCAGATGCAGGAAGGTGTGGAGAAGCCGCGCCCGAAGACCCTGTTCGAAGTCGGCGAGATGGTGCGCGTGAAGGACGGTCCGTTCACGGACTTCAACGGCAGCGTCGAGGAAGTGAACTACGAGAAGTCGCGTGTTCGCGTGTCCGTGACGATTTTCGGCCGTGCAACGCCGGTCGAGCTGGAATTCGGCCAGGTCGAGAAGTTGTAATCCAGATTTTTGCGGGGCGCGCCGTCTGGCGCGCCCCGGTTTTCGCGCTTACGGTCCGCGTAATGGCCGTTGAGGAGCGTCAGTAGTCGGTTTTTTCGATGAAAGCGCGTTACTACTCACCTGAACGCTAACGCGTTCCAACGAGGTTTTCAACATGGCAAAGAAAATCATCGGCTTTATCAAGCTGCAGATTCCTGCAGGTAAAGCCAACCCGTCGCCGCCGGTCGGTCCGGCACTGGGTCAGCGCGGTTTGAACATCATGGAGTTCTGCAAGGCGTTCAACGCGCAGACTCAAGCGATGGAACCCGGTCTGCCGATCCCGGTCGTGATTACCGCGTTTGCGGACAAGAGCTTCACGTTCGTCCTGAAGACGCCGCCGGCTACGGTTCTGATCAAGAAAGCAGCGAAGATCGACAAGGGTTCGGCCAAGCCGCACACCGACAAGGTCGGCAAGATCACGCGCGCTCAAGCTGAAGACATCGCGAAGGCCAAGATGCCGGATCTTACGGCAGCTGATCTCGACGCAGCGGTTCGTACGATCGCTGGTAGCGCCCGCTCGATGGGCATCACCGTGGAGGGCGTGTAAATGGCCAAGCTTTCTAAGCGTCTGCAAGCTTTCGCATCGAAGATCGATGCCCAGAAGCTCTACGCAATCGACGAAGCGCTGACGCTCGTCAAAGAGTGCGCGAACGCGAAATTCAACGAATCGATCGACGTTGCTGTGCAACTCGGCATCGATGCGAAGAAGTCGGACCAGGTCGTTCGCGGCTCGGTCGTGCTGCCTGCCGGTACCGGCAAGTCGGTGCGCGTCGCCGTGTTCGCTCAGGGCGAAAAGGCTGAACAAGCTCGTGCAGCCGGCGCGGAAATCGTCGGTATGGAAGACCTGGCTGAACAGGTCAAGGCCGGTAACCTGAACTTCGACGTCGTGATCGCTTCGCCGGACACGATGCGCGTGGTCGGTACGCTGGGTCAGATCCTCGGCCCGCGCGGTTTGATGCCGAATCCGAAGGTCGGTACCGTGACGCCGGACGTCGCAACCGCTGTGAAGAACGCCAAGGCTGGTCAGGTGCAGTTCCGTGTCGACAAGGCCGGGATCATCCACGCCACCATCGGTCGTGCTTCGTTCGAAGCAACGGCGCTGCGCAGCAACCTGAATGCTCTCGTCGAAGCGCTGCAAAAAGCGAAGCCGGCAACGAGCAAGGGTGTGTACCTGCGTAAGGTCGCGTTGTCGAGCACGATGGGTGTCGGCGTACGCGTCGACCAGGCATCGCTCACAGCACAGTAAAAGAACTGATCGCTTCGACGCGAGTCGAGGCGGTTTTTAAGGGCTTTGGGCGGTCGCGAGATGGCAGTGTGCATCGAACGACCGGTTGTCAAAGACCGTTGGCGGGAACGCAGCAGGCAGGTGTTCTCTTAATGCAAAGCCAACGCAGATGGCGAACCCGAAATGGTTTTGTAGTGCTGAAGCCGTTTGGTACCCGCAGCAATGCGGTTAGCAGGCGGTCGAAATGCTCCTGACTGGTCGGACGCCGTTGTTGAATGCGATATGCAAAGCATCCGCTGCGTGTATCGAATCTGGAGGTTAACCGTGCCACTCAACAAAGAAAGTAAGCAGGCCGTCGTCGCTGAGGTTGCCGCGCAAGTCGCGAAAGCCCAGACCGTCGTTCTGGCCGAATATCGTGGAATCGCGGTTGGCGATCTGACCAAGCTGCGCGCGAAAGCGCGCGAGCAACAGGTGTATCTGCGCGTGTTGAAAAACACGCTGGCGCGTCGCGCTGTTGAAGGTACCCCGTTTGCTCCGCTGGCTGAGCAGATGACCGGTCCTCTGATCTACGGCATCTCTGAAGATGCAATTGCTGCTGCGAAGGTCGTCAATGACTTTAGCAAGAGCAATGACAAGTTGATCATCAAGGCCGGTTCCTACGAAGGCAACGTGATGGACAAGGCGGGCGTGCAAGCGCTGGCTTCCATCCCGAGCCGCGAGGAACTGCTCTCCAAGCTGCTGTTCGTTATGCAGGCACCCGTCTCCGGCTTCGCGCGCGCTCTTGGCGCACTGGCCGCGAAGAAGGGCGAAGAAGCCGAAGCTGCCTGAATTTCAGGCAGTGCGTGACGCACATCGGTTGAGCGTAATCGATCGCTAGCTGTATCCGAATTCAATTTAGGAGTATTTCAAATGGCAATCGCAAAAGAAGACATCCTCGAAGCCGTAGGCTCGATGTCGGTTCTGGAACTGAACGAGCTGGTCAAGGCGTTCGAAGAAAAGTTTGGCGTGTCGGCAGCTGCTGTTGCAGTGGCAGGCCCGGCAGGCGGCGGCGCAGCAGCCGTTGCTGAAGAGCAAACCGAATTCACGGTCAACCTGACGGAAGTCGGCGCGAACAAGGTTTCGGTCATTAAGGCTGTTCGCGAACTGACGGGTCTCGGCCTGAAGGAAGCGAAGGACCTGGTCGACGGTGCACCGAAGCCTGTGAAGGAAGCGGTACCGAAGGCTGCAGCTGAAGAAGCCAAGAAGAAGCTGGAAGAAGCTGGCGCGAAGGCTGAAATCAAGTAAGTTTCAGCGTGCTGCGCGAAGGCTGGCGGTTTTCCACCGCCGGCCTTTTTGTGCTTTGTGGGGACTACGTTTTTGCAGGGTCGTATCGGCAATAACGGAGGCCCCAGAAGCCAAAGAGAATCGTCTTTCGGTAATGTCGACCGGCGTTTCTCTTTGTCTTCTGAAGCGACTGCAGAAGGCAAGTTTGGTCGGGCAGCGGGCAACATAGGCATCCGCTGCCGTCAGCCAGCGGTTGGTAGCGGCCAACCACCAAGCTTTTAGGCTCGTTCAGGCCATCGGACGGCCATCGGGTCTCAGTCGGTGAACACTCGGGTTGTCTCATCCAGGTATCCTGCCTCGACAACAATGCCCGCCGTGATTCGGAGATCGTATGCAATATTCCTTCACCGAGAAGAAGCGTATTCGCAAGAGCTTTGCGAAGCGCCCCATCGTTCACCAAGTACCTTTCCTGCTGGCTACCCAGCTTGAATCATTCAGCACGTTTCTGCAAGCAGACGTGGCTGCAACGCAGCGCAAGCCGGAAGGCCTGCAGGCTGCGTTTACGTCTGTTTTTCCAATCGTTTCGCACAACGGGTTCGCCCGTCTTGAGTTCGTCAGCTACATGCTGTCGTCGCCGGCATTCAACATCAAGGAATGCCAGCAGCGCGGCTTGACGTACTGTTCCGCCCTGCGTGCCAAGGTGCGCCTCGTGCTGCTCGATAAAGAGTCGCCGAGCAAGCCGGTCGTGAAGGAAGTGAAGGAACAAGAGGTGTACATGGGCGAAATTCCGCTCATGACGCCGACGGGTTCGTTCGTCATCAACGGCACGGAACGCGTGATCGTCTCGCAGCTGCACCGCTCGCCTGGTGTGTTCTTCGAACACGACAAGGGCAAGACGCACAGCTCGGGCAAGCTGCTGTTCTCAGCGCGGATTATTCCGTACCGCGGTTCGTGGCTCGACTTCGAATTCGACCCGAAGGACGTGCTGTACTTCCGTGTCGACCGTCGCCGCAAGATGCCGGTCACGATCCTGCTGAAGGCGATCGGCCTCACGCCGGAACAGATCCTCGCAAACTTCTTCGTGTTCGATAACTTCGCTCTGATGCCGGAAGGCGCACAGATGGAGTTCGTGCCGGAGCGTCTGCGCGGTGAAGTCGCGCGTTTCGACATTTCGGATCGCGACGGCAACGTGATTGTCCAGAAGGACAAGCGGATCAACGCGAAGCACATTCGCGACCTCGAAAACGCGAAGACCAAGTTCATCTCGGTTCCGGAAGACTACCTGCTCGGCCGCGTGCTGGCGAAGAACGTAGTCGACGGCGATACCGGCGAAGTGATTGCGAACGCGAACGACGAAATCACCGAAACCGTTCTCGAGAAGCTGCGCGAAGCGAAGATCAAGGACATCCAGACGCTCTACACGAACGATCTGGATCAAGGTCCGTACATCTCGTCGACGCTGCGTATCGACGAAACGGCCGACCGCATGGCAGCCCGCATCGCGATCTACCGCATGATGCGCCCGGGCGAACCGCCGACCGAAGAAGCGGTCGAGGCGTTGTTCAACCGTCTGTTCTATAGCGAAGATGCGTACGACCTGTCGAAGGTCGGCCGCATGAAGTTCAATCGCCGGGTCGGCCGCGACGAGATCGTCGGCCCGATGACGCTGCTGGACGACGACATCCTTGCGACGATCAAGATCCTCGTTGAGCTGCGTAACGGCAAGGGCGAAGTCGACGACATCGACCACCTGGGTAACCGTCGTGTGCGTTGCGTCGGCGAACTGGCGGAAAACCAGTTCCGCGCCGGTCTCGTGCGTGTCGAGCGCGCGGTGAAGGAACGCCTCGGCCAGGCCGAAAGCGAAAACCTGATGCCGCACGACCTGATCAACTCGAAGCCGATTTCGTCGGCGATTCGCGAGTTCTTCGGTTCGTCGCAGCTGTCGCAGTTCATGGACCAGACCAACCCGCTGTCGGAAATCACCCACAAGCGCCGCGTATCGGCACTTGGACCGGGCGGTCTGACGCGCGAGCGCGCTGGCTTTGAAGTCCGCGACGTGCACCCGACCCACTATGGCCGCGTGTGCCCGATTGAAACGCCGGAAGGTCCGAACATCGGCCTGATCAACTCGCTCGCACTGTACGCGCACCTGAACGAATACGGCTTCCTCGAAACGCCGTATCGCAAGGTTGTGGACAGCAAGGTGACGGATCAGATCGACTATCTGTCGGCGATCGAAGAAGGCCGTTACGTGATCGCTCAGGCGAACGCGGCGGTGGCGGCTGACGGCTCGCTGACCGACGAACTCGTATCGTCGCGTGAAGCGGGCGAAACGCTGATGGTCACGCCGGACCGCATCCAGTACATGGACGTGGCGCCGTCGCAGATCGTCTCGGTGGCCGCATCGCTGATTCCGTTCCTGGAACACGATGACGCGAACCGCGCATTGATGGGTTCGAACATGCAGCGTCAGGCTGTGCCGTGTCTGCGTCCTGAGAAGGCCGTGGTCGGTACGGGTATTGAGCGCACGGTGGCAGTCGACTCGGGTACGACGGTTCAGGCATTCCGCGGTGGCGTGGTCGATTACGTCGACGCAGGCCGTATGGTGATTCGCGTGAACGATGACGAAGCCGCTGCTGGCGACGTCGGCGTGGACATCTACAACCTGATCAAGTACACGCGTTCGAACCAGAACACGAACATCAACCAGCGCCCGATCGTGAAGGTCGGCGACATCGTGTCGCGTGGCGACGTGCTGGCTGACGGCGCATCGACCGATCTCGGCGAACTGGCTCTCGGCCAGAACATGCTGGTCGCGTTCATGCCGTGGAACGGCTACAACTTCGAAGATTCGATCTTGATCTCGGAGAAGGTGGTTGCCGACGATCGTTACACGTCGATCCACATCGAAGAACTGAACGTCGTGGCTCGCGACACGAAGCTCGGACCAGAAGAAATCACGCGCGACATTTCGAATCTCGCAGAAGTACAGCTTGGCCGTCTCGACGAGTCGGGCATCGTGTACATCGGCGCGGAAGTCGAAGCAGGCGACGTGCTGGTCGGTAAGGTGACGCCGAAGGGCGAAACCCAGCTGACGCCGGAAGAAAAGCTGCTGCGCGCGATCTTCGGTGAGAAGGCTTCGGACGTGAAGGATACGTCGCTGCGCGTGCCGTCGGGCATGAGCGGCACGGTCATCGACGTGCAGGTGTTCACGCGTGAAGGCATCCAGCGCGACAAGCGCGCGCAACAGATCATCGACGATGAACTGAAGCGCTATCGCCTCGACCTGAACGACCAGCTGCGTATCGTGGAAGGCGATGCATTCCAGCGTCTCGCACGGATGCTCGTCGGCAAGGTCGCGAACGGCGGTCCGAAGAAGCTCGCGAAGGGAACGAAGATCGAACAGGCTTACCTGGAAGATCTCGATCACTACCACTGGTTCGACATCCGCCTCGCGGACGAAGAAGCAGCGGCACAGCTCGAAGCGATCAAGGACTCGATCGAACAGAAGCGTCACCAGTTCGATCTGGCGTTCGAAGAAAAGCGCAAGAAGCTCACGCAAGGCGACGAACTGCCGCCGGGCGTGCTGAAGATGGTCAAGGTGTACCTCGCGGTGAAGCGCCGCCTGCAACCTGGCGACAAGATGGCCGGTCGTCACGGTAACAAGGGTGTCGTGTCGAAGATCGTGCCGATCGAAGACATGCCGTACATGGCCGATGGCCGTCCGGCCGACGTCGTGCTGAACCCGCTTGGCGTGCCGTCGCGGATGAACGTCGGGCAGGTGCTCGAAGTGCATCTGGGCTGGGCTGCGAAGGGTCTCGGCTGGCGGATTGGCGAAATGCTGCAGCGTCAGGCGAAGATTGCCGAACTGCGCGAATTCCTGACCAAGATCTACAACGAGTCGGGCCGCGCGGAAGAGATCGATACGTTCACGGACGAAGAAATCGTCGAACTCGCGAAGAACCTGCGTGAAGGCGTGCCGTTCGCAACACCGGTGTTCGACGGTGCGACGGAAGAGGAAATGTCGGGCATGTTGAACCTGGCATTCCCGGACGACATCGCGCAGAACCTCGGCATGACGAAGTCGAAGAACCAGGTGCGTCTGTATGACGGCCGCACGGGTGAGGCATTCGAGCGATCGGTAACGGTCGGCTACATGCACTACCTGAAGCTGCACCACTTGGTCGACGACAAGATGCACGCACGTTCGACTGGCCCGTACTCGCTCGTGACGCAGCAACCTCTGGGCGGCAAGGCGCAGTTCGGTGGTCAGCGCTTCGGTGAAATGGAAGTGTGGGCGCTCGAAGCGTACGGCGCATCGTACGTGCTGCAGGAAATGCTGACGGTGAAGTCGGATGACGTGACAGGCCGGACCAAGGTGTATGAGAACCTGGTCAAGGGCGATCACGTGATCGATGCAGGCATGCCGGAATCCTTCAACGTGCTGGTGAAGGAAATCCGCTCGCTCGGTATCGACATCGACCTCGACCGCAACTAATCGGACTACGGAGAGAAAGCAATGAAAGCTCTGCTCGATCTATTCAAGCAAGTCCAACAACCTGAAGTGTTTGACGCGATCAAGATCGGTCTGGCCTCGCCAGACAAGATCCGTTCGTGGTCGTTCGGTGAGGTGAAGAAGCCGGAAACGATCAACTACCGTACGTTCAAGCCGGAACGCGATGGTCTGTTCTGCGCGAAGATCTTCGGGCCGATCAAGGACTACGAATGTCTGTGCGGTAAATACAAGCGTCTGAAGCACCGCGGCGTGATCTGCGAAAAGTGCGGCGTCGAAGTGACGCTCGCCAAGGTGCGTCGCGAACGGATGGGCCACATCGAACTGGCCTCGCCGGTTGCGCACATCTGGTTCCTGAAGTCGCTGCCGTCGCGTCTGGGCATGGTGCTCGACATGACGCTGCGCGACATCGAACGCGTGCTGTACTTCGAAGCATACGTAGTGATCGATCCGGGCATGACGCCGCTGAAAGCGCGGCAGATCATGACCGAAGAGGATTACTACAACAAGGTCGAAGAGTACGGTGACGAATTCCGCGCCGAGATGGGCGCGGAAGGCGTGCGCGAGCTGCTGCGTGCGATCAACATCGACGAACAGGTCGAGATGCTGCGCACCGAACTCAAGAACACGGGTTCGGAAGCGAAGATCAAGAAGTACGCGAAGCGCCTGAAGGTGCTCGAGGCATTCCAGCGTTCGGGCATCAAGCCTGACTGGATGGTGCTCGAAGTGCTGCCGGTGCTGCCGCCGGAACTGCGTCCGCTCGTGCCGCTCGACGGCGGCCGTTTCGCGACGTCGGACCTGAACGACCTGTATCGCCGCGTGATCAACCGTAACAACCGGTTGAAGCGTCTGCTCGAACTGAAGGCGCCTGAAATCATCGTCCGCAACGAAAAGCGGATGCTGCAGGAAGCCGTCGACTCACTGCTCGACAACGGTCGTCGCGGCAAGGCGATGACGGGCGCGAACAAGCGTCCGCTGAAGTCGCTCGCCGACATGATCAAGGGTAAGGGCGGCCGGTTCCGTCAGAACCTGCTGGGCAAGCGCGTCGACTACTCGGGCCGTTCGGTCATCGTGGTCGGCCCGACGCTCAAGCTGCATCAGTGCGGTCTGCCGAAGCTGATGGCGCTCGAACTGTTCAAGCCGTTCATCTTCAACAAGCTCGAAGTGATGGGTGTCGCTACCACCATCAAGGCTGCGAAGAAGGAAGTCGAGAACCAGACGCCGGTGGTGTGGGACATTCTCGAAGAAGTCATTCGCGAACATCCGGTCATGCTGAACCGCGCGCCGACGCTGCACCGTCTTGGCATTCAGGCTTTCGAGCCGGTGCTGATCGAAGGCAAGGCGATCCAGCTGCATCCGCTCGTTTGCGCGGCGTTCAACGCCGACTTCGACGGTGACCAGATGGCTGTTCACGTTCCGCTGTCGCTCGAAGCGCAGATGGAAGCACGCACGCTGATGCTGGCGTCGAACAACGTCCTGTTCCCGGCCAACGGCGATCCGTCGATCGTGCCGTCGCAGGATATCGTGCTCGGCCTGTACTACGCGACGCGTGAAGCCGTGAATGCGAAGGGCGAAGGCCTGTCGTTCACGGGCGTGTCGGAAGCACTGCGTGCGTACGAGAACAAGGAAGTCGAGCTCGCATCGCGCGTCAACGTGCGGATCACCGAAATGGTCCGCAACGAAGACACGTCGGAAGGCGCACCGCAGTTCGTGCCGAAGATCTCGCTGTTCGCGACGACCGTCGGCCGCGCGATCCTGTCGGAAATTCTGCCGCCGGGACTGCCGTTCACGGTGCTGAACAAGCCGCTGAAGAAGAAGGAAATTTCGCGTCTGATCAACACGGCATTCCGCAAGTGCGGTCTGCGCGAAACGGTGATCTTCGCCGACCAGCTGATGCAGTCGGGCTTCCGCCTTGCTACGCGCGCCGGTATTTCGATCTGCGTCGACGACATGCTCGTGCCGCCGCAGAAGGAAACGATCGTTGGCGACGCCGCGAAGAAGGTGAAGGAATACGACCGTCAGTACATGTCGGGTCTCGTCACGTCGCAAGAGCGCTACAACAACGTGGTCGACATCTGGTCGGCAACGTCGGAAGCGGTCGGCAAGGCGATGATGGAACAGCTGTCGACGGAGCCGGTGGTCGATCGCGACGGCAAGGAAACGCGTCAAGAGTCGTTCAACTCGATCTACATGATGGCCGACTCGGGCGCGCGCGGTTCCGCAGTCCAGATTCGTCAGCTGGCCGGTATGCGTGGCCTGATGGCGAAGCCGGACGGCTCGATCATCGAGACGCCGATTACGGCGAACTTCCGCGAAGGCCTGAACGTGTTGCAGTACTTCATCTCGACCCACGGTGCACGTAAGGGTCTGGCTGATACGGCACTGAAGACGGCGAACTCGGGTTACCTGACGCGTCGTCTCGTCGACGTCACGCAGGATCTCGTGGTGGTCGAAGACGATTGCGGCACGTCGAACGGCGTGGCGATGAAGGCACTCGTCGAAGGCGGTGAAGTCGTCGAAGCACTGCGTGACCGGATTCTCGGCCGCGTTGCGGTGGCGGACGTCGTCAACCCGGAATCGCAGGAAACGCTGTACGAATCGGGCACGCTGCTCGATGAAGATGCGGTCGAAGAAATCGAACGCCTCGGCATCGACGAAGTGCGCGTACGTACGCCGCTCACCTGCGAAACGCGTTACGGCCTGTGCGCCGCGTGCTACGGCCGCGACCTCGGCCGCGGCTCGTCGGTCAACGTCGGCGAAGCAGTGGGCGTGATCGCTGCTCAGTCCATCGGCGAACCGGGTACCCAGTTGACGATGCGGACGTTCCACATCGGCGGTGCGGCATCGCGTGCGGCAGTGGCTTCGTCGGTTGAAGCCAAGTCGAACGGTACGGTGCGTTTCACGTCGACGATGCGTTACGTCACCAACGCGAAGGGCGAGCAGATCGTCATCTCGCGTTCGGGCGAAGCGATGATCACCGACGACCACGGCCGTGAGCGTGAACGTCACAAGGTGCCGTACGGCGCGACGCTGCTGCAGCTGGACGGTGCGCAGATCAAGGCCGGTACGCAACTCTCGACGTGGGATCCGATGACGCGTCCGATCATCACCGAGTACGGTGGTACGGTGAAGTTCGAAAACGTCGAAGAAGGCGTGACGGTGGCAAAGCAGATCGACGACGTGACGGGGCTTTCGACGCTCGTCGTGATCGACGTGAAGCGCCGCGGTTCGCAGGCTTCGAAGAGCGTGCGTCCGCAGGTGAAGCTGCTCGACGCGGCCGGCGAGGAAGTGAAGATCCCGAACACCGAGCATTCGGTGCAGATCGGCTTCCAGGTCGGCGCGCTGATCACCGTGAAGGACGGTCAGCAGGTGCAGGTCGGTGAAGTGCTCGCACGTATTCCGACTGAATCGCAGAAGACGCGTGACATTACCGGTGGTCTGCCGCGCGTGGCCGAACTGTTCGAAGCACGTTCGCCGAAGGACGCCGGCATTCTCGCGGAGGTCACGGGTACGACGTCGTTCGGTAAGGACACGAAGGGCAAGCAGCGTCTCGTTATCACGGACCTCGAAGGCGAACAGCACGAGTTCCTGATCGCGAAGGAAAAGCAGGTTCTGGTGCACGATGGTCAGGTCGTCAACAAGGGCGAAATGATTGTCGACGGACCGGCCGATCCGCACGACATCCTGCGTTTGCAGGGCGTCGAGGCGCTGTCGCGCTACATCGTGGACGAAGTGCAGGACGTGTACCGTCTGCAGGGCGTGAAGATCAACGACAAGCACATTGAAGTGATCGTGCGTCAGATGCTGCGTCGTGTGCAGATTTCGGACAACGGCGATACGCGCTTCATTCCGGGCGAACAGGTCGAGCGGTCGGACATGCTCGACGAGAACGACCGGATGATCGCGGAAGACAAGCGTCCGGCGACGTACGAAAACGTGCTGCTCGGTATCACGAAGGCGTCGCTGTCGACCGATTCGTTCATCTCAGCGGCGTCGTTCCAGGAAACGACCCGCGTGCTGACCGAAGCGGCGATCATGGGCAAGCGCGACGATCTGCGCGGGCTGAAGGAAAACGTGATCGTCGGTCGTCTGATTCCGGCTGGTACGGGTCTCGCGTTCCACAAGGCGCGCAAGAGCAAGGAACTGTCCGACCGCGAGCGTTTCGATCAGATCGCGGCCGAAGAGGCCTTCGAATTCGGTACGCCGGAAACCCCGGCAGCCGAACAGCAACACTCCGGCGAGTAAGACCTGGCGGCGCAAGCCGCCTGGCCTGCAAACCGATCGAGCCGCCCAGTTTCGACTGGGCGGTTTTTTTTCGCCCTTTCAACCGACCGAACGGCTAATGTCTGCGAGAAATGCGGGCACGGGCCGGATGCGTTGGTAAAATTCGTCAGTCCGCCCCGCCGTCTCTTCCCGATCTCAATGTCCCGTCCGCTCGAAATTCTCAAAGAAGTCTTCGGTTATCCCGCGTTCAGAGGGCAGCAGGGCGAGATTGTCGAGCACGTGGCCGCGGGTGGCGACTCGCTCGTGTTGATGCCGACCGGCGGCGGCAAGTCGCTGTGTTACCAGATTCCATCGTTGGTGCGGCGCGAAGCGGGCTTCGGCGCCGGCATCGTCGTGTCGCCGTTGATCGCATTGATGCAGGATCAGGTCGCGGCGCTCACCGAGGTCGGCGTGCGCGCGGCTTACCTGAATTCGACGCTGTCCGGCGCGGAAGCCGCCGCGACCGAGCGCGCCTTGCGCGAAGGCGATATCGACCTGTTGTACGTCGCGCCGGAACGGCTCATGACGTCGCGCTTTCTCGAGCTGCTGGAGCGCGCGCGCATTGGCCTCTTCGCGATCGATGAAGCGCATTGCGTGTCGCAATGGGGGCACGACTTCCGGCCGGAATATATCCAGCTCTCCGTGCTGCATGAACGGTTTCCGTCGGTGCCGCGTATCGCGCTCACCGCGACCGCCGACGCGATCACCCGCGAGGAAATCGTCCAGCGTCTCGCGCTCGATGACGCGCGCATCTTCGTATCGAGCTTCGATCGTCCGAATATCCGCTACCGCATTGTCGAAAAGGACAACGCGCGGTCGCAGCTGCTCGACTTCATCCGCGCCGAACACACGCGGCAGGACGGCACCACCGATGCCGGCGTGGTCTATTGCCTGTCGCGCCGCAAGGTCGAGGAAACCGCGGAATGGCTGAAGGCGCAGGGCGTGCGCGCGCTGCCTTATCACGCGGGCATGGAGTTCGAGATCCGCCAGAAGCATCAGGAGATGTTTCAGCGCGAGGAGGGCATCGTGATGTGCGCGACGATCGCCTTTGGTATGGGCATCGACAAGCCCGACGTCCGTTTCGTCGCTCACCTCGATTTGCCGAAGAGCGTCGAAGGCTACTACCAGGAAACCGGCCGAGCTGGGCGCGACGGCATGCCCGCCAACGCGTGGATGACCTACGGTCTCGGCGACGTGGTGCAGCAGCGCAAGATGATCGATGAATCCGAGGCGGACGAGGCGCACAAGCGCGTGCAGACCGGCAAGCTCGATGCGCTGCTCGGCCTGTGCGAAGCCGCATCGTGCCGGCGCGTGCGGCTACTCGGCTATTTCGGCGAACCGAGCGCGCCGTGCGGCAACTGTGACACCTGCCTCGAACCGCCGGCGTCGTGGGATGCAACCCGCGAGGCACAGATGGCGCTGTCCTGTGTGTTCCGCGCGCAGCGCGCGAGCGGTTTTCACTTCGGCGCAGGACATCTGATCGACATCCTGCGCGGCAACCGGAGCGAGAAAATCCTTCAGCGCGGTCACGAGAAGATCAGCACGTTCGGCATCGGCGCTGCGCTGTCGGAGCCCGAGTGGCGTGCGGTATACCGCCAGCTCGTCGCGTTCGGCTACCTGTCTGTCGACCACGAGGGCTATGGCTCGCTGGTACTGACCGAAGCGAGCAAGGCGGTGCTCAAGGGCGAGCAGAACGTGACGCTGCGCCGCTACGTGAAACCGACGCGGACGCGCCAGTCGTCGGGCCGCACCAGCGAGCGCGCCGACCCGACGCTCGGCATGGGCCCGCGCGAACGCGCCCGCTGGGAGCGCCTGCGCACATGGCGCACGGAAACCGCGAAGAGCGACGGCGTACCGGCCTACGTGATCTTCCACGACGCAACGCTCGCCGAGATTGCCCGCAATGGGCCCGAGACAATCGACGGTTTGCGGCATATTCCGGGCATCGGCGCCCGCAAGCTCGATCGCTTCGGTACCGAACTGCTGGAAGTCGTGTCCGCGGACTGACTACACCCCTCTCCAAACCCTCGCAAGCTGTTGACTCAGTTGGTATTTCCAGAATATCATGCTAGGTTCCGGATTTTGGCTTGCCCGCGCACGTCTTTCGTGCGTCGGTTGCGGCTTGGATACGGGAGTTTGGAAGTTTTCGATGCTCTCCATTTCTGCTTTGCCCAGAAACAGTTGCATCGATTTTGTTCAATTTCAGGAATAAACAATGCCAACCATCAATCAACTGGTTCGCAAAGGCCGCGCTTCAGAAACTGTGAAGAGCAAGAGCCCGGCCTTGCAGGACTGCCCCCAGCGTCGTGGCGTGTGCACCCGCGTGTACACGACGACGCCGAAGAAGCCTAACTCGGCGCTCCGTAAGGTCGCCAAGGTTCGTCTGACGAACGGCTTCGAAGTTATTTCGTACATCGGCGGTGAAGGCCACAACCTGCAGGAACACTCGGTTGTGCTGATCCGCGGCGGCCGCGTGAAGGATTTGCCGGGTGTGCGATATCACATGGTTCGTGGCTCGCTGGATACCCAGGGCGTCAAGGATCGTAAGCAAGCTCGCTCGAAGTACGGTGCGAAGCGCGCCAAGGCCGGCAAGTAAGCAGCCGGTCAGCAGTAACAGGGTTCAGGTCGCCTGAAAGGGCGGTAATGGCGGTGGTGCCGGATTCGCCGGTGCTGTCGAGTAAGTGGTCACCCGACCGGGCTGGTTAGTCGTAAAAGATGGATCGGGTTAGTTGGTGACCGCGGGGCCAGGTGCCAGAAAGGCACGGTTCCAACTGAAAAGTTAAAGGAAGAAACATGCCGCGTCGTCGCGAAGTCCCCAAGCGGGAAGTGTTGCCGGATCCGAAGTTCGGTAACGTTGATGTAGCAAAATTCATGAACGTACTGATGCTCTCCGGCAAGAAGTCGGTTGCCGAGCGTATCGTGTACGGCGCTTTTGAACAGATCCAGACCAAGGGTGGCAAGGACCCGCTGGAAGTGTTCACGGTAGCGCTCAACAACGTGAAGCCGGTGGTCGAAGTGAAGAGCCGTCGCGTTGGTGGTGCGAACTACCAGGTTCCGGTCGAAGTGCGCCCGTCGCGTCGTATGGCATTGGCGATGCGTTGGCTGCGTGAGGCTGCGAAAAAGCGTAGCGAGAAGTCCATGGCCCTGCGCCTGGCTGGTGAACTGTCCGAGGCTGCTGAAGGCCGCGGCGGCGCGATGAAGAAGCGCGACGAAGTCCACCGGATGGCAGAAGCCAACAAGGCGTTCTCGCATTTCCGTTTCTAAGCGTCCCGACCCCGGGTCAAGCGGAAAGAAATTCCGGGCGGGTGCGCTTTAAAGCGCCTCGCCCGTTTGTGTTAGGGCGCGCAGGGATTCATGTCCCGCGCGCCAACCCCCATAGAGGATCAAAGTGGCTCGCAAGACTCCTATCGAGCGCTACCGCAATATCGGTATTAGCGCTCACATCGACGCCGGCAAGACGACGACGACCGAGCGCATTCTGTTTTACACCGGCGTGAACCACAAGATTGGTGAAGTGCACGACGGCGCTGCAACCATGGACTGGATGGAGCAGGAGCAGGAGCGCGGCATCACGATTACGTCCGCTGCTACCACTGCTTTCTGGAAGGGCATGGGCGGCAACTATCCGGAACACCGCATCAACATCATCGACACCCCGGGCCACGTCGACTTCACGATTGAAGTGGAACGCTCGATGCGCGTGCTCGACGGCGCATGCATGGTGTATTGCGCAGTGGGCGGCGTGCAGCCGCAGTCGGAAACCGTGTGGCGTCAGGCGAACAAGTACAAGGTTCCCCGTCTCGCGTTCGTCAACAAGATGGACCGTACCGGCGCGAACTTCTTCAAGGTCTATGAACAGTTGAAGACGCGTCTGAAGGCGAATCCGGTTCCGGTTGTAGTGCCGATCGGTTCGGAAGAGAGCTTCAAGGGCGTTGTCGACCTGATCAAGATGAAGGCGATCGTGTGGGACGAAGCGTCGCAAGGTACGAAGTTCGACTACATCGACATCCCGGCTGAACTCGTTGACACGTGCAACGAGTGGCGCGAAAAGATGATCGAGTCGGCTGCCGAAGCCAGCGAAGAGCTGATGGAAAAGTACCTCGGCGGCGAAGAGCTGAGCGAAGCGGAAGTGGTGAAGGCGCTGCGCGACCGTACGATCGCGTGCGAAATCCAGCCGATGCTGTGCGGTACCGCGTTCAAGAACAAGGGCGTGCAGCGTATGCTCGACGCCGTGATCGATTTCCTGCCGTCGCCGGTTGACATTCCCCCGGTCACGGGCGAACTCGAAAACGGCGAGAAGGCAGAGCGCCGCGCAGCTGACGACGAAAAGTTCTCGGCACTCGCGTTCAAGATCATGACCGACCCGTTCGTCGGCCAGTTGATCTTCTTCCGTGTGTACTCGGGCGTCGTCAAGTCGGGTGACACGCTGCTGAATGCGACCAAGGACAAGAAGGAACGTCTCGGCCGGATTCTGCAGATGCATGCGAACCAGCGCGAAGAAATCAAGGAAGTGCACGCGGGCGACATCGCCGCGGCTGTCGGCCTGAAAGAAGCGACGACGGGCGACACGCTGTGCGATCCGCAGCATCCTATCGTGCTCGAACGCATGATTTTCCCGGAGCCGGTGATCTCGCAGGCCGTCGAGCCGAAGACCAAGGTCGACCAGGAAAAGATGGGTCTCGCACTGAACCGTCTGGCTCAGGAAGATCCGTCGTTCCGCGTTCAGACGGATGAAGAATCGGGTCAAACCATCATTTCGGGCATGGGCGAGCTCCACCTCGAAATTCTGGTCGACCGGATGAAGCGCGAGTTCGGCGTCGAAGCGACGGTCGGCAAGCCGCAGGTGGCATACCGCGAAACCATTCGCGGCACGGCAACGGATGTCGACGGCAAGTTCGTCAAGCAGTCGGGTGGTCGCGGCCAGTACGGTCACGCAACCATCACGCTCGAGCCGAACGAGCAGGGCAAGGGTTACGAGTTCCTCGACGAGATCAAGGGTGGCGTGATTCCGCGCGAATACATCCCCGCGGTCGACAAGGGTATCCAGGACACGCTGAAGGCTGGCGTGCTGGCCGGCTTCCCGGTGGTTGATGTGAAGGTTCACCTGACGTTCGGTTCGTACCACGACGTCGACTCGAACGAAAATGCGTTCCGTATGGCTGGCTCGATGGCGTTCAAGGAAGCGATGCGCCGCGCGAACCCGGTCGTGCTCGAGCCGATGATGGCGGTGGAAGTGGAAACGCCTGAAGACTACATGGGTAACGTGATGGGTGACCTGTCGGGTCGCCGCGGTATCGTTCAGGGCATGGAAGACATGGTCGGCGGTGGCAAGATCGTTCGTGCAGAAGTGCCGCTGTCGGAAATGTTCGGCTATTCGACGTCGCTGCGTTCGCTCACGCAAGGTCGTGCGACGTACACGATGGAATTCAAGCACTACTCCGAAGCGCCGCGCAACGTGCAGGAAGCGATCATCAGCGCCAAGTCGAAGTAATCGCGCGGCAAGTCATCAATCGATCAACATTTTTGAAAGAAGAGAATCATGGCAAAAGGTAAATTCGAACGGACGAAGCCGCACGTGAACGTTGGCACGATCGGTCACGTTGACCACGGCAAGACCACGCTGACGGCAGCGATCACGACGGTGCTGACCGCGAAGTTCGGCGGCGAAGCGAAGGCGTACGACCAGATCGACGCAGCGCCGGAAGAAAAGGCGCGCGGTATCACGATCAACACGGCGCACGTGGAGTACGAAACGGCGAACCGCCACTACGCGCACGTTGACTGCCCGGGCCACGCTGACTATGTGAAGAACATGATCACGGGCGCAGCGCAGATGGACGGCGCAATCCTGGTGTGCTCGGCCGCTGACGGCCCGATGCCGCAAACGCGTGAGCACATCCTGCTGGCGCGTCAGGTCGGTGTGCCGTACATCATCGTGTTCCTGAACAAGTGCGACATGGTGGACGACGCCGAGCTGCTGGAGCTGGTGGAAATGGAAGTTCGCGAACTTCTGTCGAAGTACGACTTCCCGGGCGACGACACGCCGATCATCAAGGGTTCGGCCAAGCTGGCGCTGGAAGGCGACAAGGGCGAACTGGGTGAAGTGGCGATCATGAACCTGGCCGACGCACTGGACACGTACATCCCGACGCCGGAGCGCGCAGTGGACGGCGCATTCCTGATGCCGGTGGAAGACGTGTTCTCGATCTCGGGTCGCGGTACGGTGGTGACGGGCCGGGTTGAGCGCGGCGTGGTGAAGGTCGGCGAAGAAATCGAAATCGTCGGGATCAAGCCGACGGTGAAGACGACGTGCACGGGCGTGGAAATGTTCCGCAAGCTGCTCGACCAGGGTCAGGCGGGCGACAACGTGGGTATCCTGCTGCGCGGCACGAAGCGTGAAGACGTGGAGCGTGGCCAGGTGCTGGCCAAGCCGGGTTCGATCAACCCGCACACGCACTTCACGGCCGAAGTGTACGTGCTGAGCAAGGATGAAGGCGGCCGTCATACGCCGTTCTTCAACAACTACCGTCCGCAGTTCTACTTCCGTACGACGGACGTGACGGGCTCGATCGAGCTGCCGAAGGACAAGGAAATGGTGATGCCGGGCGACAACGTGACGATCACGGTGAAGCTGATCAACCCGATCGCCATGGAAGAAGGTCTGCGCTTCGCTATCCGCGAAGGTGGCCGTACCGTCGGCGCTGGTGTCGTTGCCAAGATCCTCGAGTAAAATCGCGGGCTTGCTGTTGTAGTTGCAGTAAAGGTGCCCGGGACCGGGTGCCCGCCTCCGCGGAGGGTGCCCGGTCCTACGTTCTTTTTTAATCCGGCGGTGCAAGACCGCCTCGCTCTTTTCAAGGAATTGTCATGCCGAACCAGAAAATCCGTATTCGCCTGAAGGCTTTCGACTATCGCCTGATCGATCAATCGGCTGCTGAAATCGTCGATACGGCCAAGCGCACTGGCGCGATCGTCCGTGGTCCGGTGCCGCTGCCGACGCGTATTCAACGCTTCGACATTCTGCGCTCGCCGCACGTCAACAAGACGTCGCGTGACCAGCTCGAAATTCGTACCCACCAGCGCCTGATGGACATCGTCGATCCGACGGACAAGACCGTCGACGCATTGATGAAGCTCGATCTGCCGGCTGGCGTGGACGTCGAAATCAAGCTGCAATAAGGGTTGTACAGACTGTCCGGGGTATCGGGCAGTGCTAAGTCATTGATTGCTTGCGGAAAACGAAAAGCCTGCTATAATGCAAAGCTTTTCGCGCATTTGCGCAAAAAAGTCGGTGTGATTTCCCGGTTAAACACGGGTCCGAGCGCCGGCATTTTGTAAATTAGCCCCGACCAATCGCAGTCGGGAATGGAGAAAACGATGAGCCTTGGACTCGTAGGTCGCAAGGTTGGCATGACCCGTATCTTCACGGCTGAAGGGGATTCGATTCCCGTTACCGTGCTGGACGTGTCCGACAACCGCGTGACGCAGATCAAGACTGTTGAAACCGACGGCTACACAGCTGTTCAGGTTGCGTTCGGTACGCGCCGTGCTTCACGCGTGACGAAGCCGCTCGCAGGTCATCTCGCCAAAGCCGGTGTTCAGGCAGGCGAAATCCTCAAGGAATTCCAGATCGATGCCGCTAAGGCAGCCGAGTTGTCGGCTGGCACAGTGGTGGACGTCGATGTCTTCGAAGTGGGCCAGAAAGTCGACGTGCAAGGCGTGTCGATCGGTAAGGGCTACGCCGGTACCATCAAGCGTCACAACTTCGCATCTGGCCGTGCCTCGCACGGTAACTCGCGCTCGCACAACGTGCCGGGTTCGATCGGTATGGCGCAGGATCCGGGCCGTGTGTTCCCGGGTAAGCGCATGACCGGTCACATGGGTGACGACACCGTTACGGTACAAAACCTCGAAATCGCTCGTATCGACACCGACCGCAAGCTGTTGCTGGTCCGCGGTGCCGTTCCGGGGGCGAAGGGCGGCAAGGTCTTCGTGACGCCGGCCGTGAAGACGCGTGCCGTGAAAGGAGCGAAATAATGGAACTTAAGCTCCTGAACGCCAATGGTCAGGAAGGCGCAGCAGTCAGCGCGTCGGACGTCGTGTTCGGCCGTGACTACAACGAAGCCCTGATTCACCAGGTCGTGGTGGCCTACCAGGCCAATGCCCGTAGCGGCAACCGCGCGCAGAAGGAC
Organism: Paraburkholderia megapolitana; assembly: GCF_007556815.1. Classification (NCBI taxonomy): domain Bacteria; kingdom Pseudomonadati; phylum Pseudomonadota; class Betaproteobacteria; order Burkholderiales; family Burkholderiaceae; genus Paraburkholderia; species Paraburkholderia megapolitana. Next base: position 4,116,153 of record NZ_CP041745.1, on the reverse strand, counting down.
CGTGAGCAGGTCAAGCACACGACCAAGAAGCCGTGGCGCCAGAAGGGTACGGGCCGCGCCCGTGCCGGTATGTCGTCGAGCCCGTTGTGGCGCGGCGGTGGCCGTATCTTCCCGAATTCGCCGGAAGAAAACTTCTCGCACAAGGTCAACAAGAAGATGCATCGCGCAGGTCTCTGCTCGATCTTCTCGCAGCTGGCCCGTGAAGGCCGTATCTCGGTGGTTGACGAGCTGACGCTCGAAGCGCCGAAGACCAAGCTGCTGGCCGAAAAATTCAAGGCAATGGGTCTCGATTCCGTGCTGGTCATTACCGACACGGTTGACGAAAACCTGTACCTCGCGTCGCGCAACCTCGCCCACGTGGCGGTTGTCGAGCCGCGTTATGCCGACCCGCTGTCGCTGATCTACTTCAAGAAAGTACTGATCACGAAAGCCGCGGTCGCCCAGATCGAGGAGTTGCTGTCATGAGCGAGATTCGCAAAAACGATCATCGTTTGATGCAGGTTCTGCTCGCGCCGGTGATCTCCGAAAAAGCGACGCTGGTGGCCGACAAGCACGAGCAAGTCGTGTTCGAAGTCGCGCCGGATGCGACGAAGCAGGAAGTGAAGGCTGCTGTCGAGCTGCTGTTCAAGGTGGAAGTCAATTCCGTCAACGTGCTGGTCCAGAAGGGTAAAGCCAAGCGCTTTGGCCGCTTCATGGGCAAGCGCAAGGACGTGAAGAAGGCGTATGTCTGCCTGAAGCCCGGCCAGGAAATCAACTTTGAAGCGGAGGCCAAGTAATCATGGCAATCGTTAAAGTTAAGCCGACTTCGCCGGGCCGCCGTGCGATGGTCAAGGTGGTCAACAAGGATCTGCATAAGGGCAAGCCGTTCGCACCGCTGCTCGATTCGCAGAGCGTGACCGCCGGCCGTAACAACAACGGCCACATCACCACACGCCATAAGGGCGGTGGTCATAAGCAACAGTACCGTATCGTCGACTTCAAGCGTTCGAAGGACGGCATTCCGGCAAAGGTCGAGCGTCTCGAATACGACCCGAACCGCAGCGCGAACATCGCACTGGTTCTGTACGCAGACGGCGAACGTCGCTACATCATCGCATCGAAGGGTATGACGGTCGGCCAGCAACTGCTGTCCGGCTCGGAAGCGCCGATCAAGGCTGGCAACACGCTGCCGATCCGCAACATCCCCGTCGGTACGACGATTCACTGCATCGAAATGCTGCCGGGCAAGGGCGCGCAAATCGCACGTTCGGCTGGCACGTCGGCCATGCTGCTGGCTCGCGAAGGCACGTACGCGCAGGTTCGCCTGCGCTCCGGCGAAATCCGCCGCGTGCACGTCGAGTGCCGGGCAACGATCGGTGAAGTGGGCAACGAAGAACACAGCCTCCGTCAAATCGGTAAGGCCGGCGCAAATCGCTGGCGCGGTATCCGTCCGACGGTGCGTGGCGTTGTCATGAACCCGGTCGACCACCCGCACGGTGGCGGTGAAGGCAAGACGGCAGCAGGTCGCCATCCGGTGAGCCCGTGGGGCACGCCGACGAAGGGCTACCGTACCCGCAGCAACAAGCGCACGACGAGCATGATCGTCCAGCGCCGTCACAAGCGTTAAGGAGCAGACAATGGCACGTTCTGTAAAAAAAGGTCCGTTCTGCGACGCCCATTTGCTGAAGAAGGTAGAGGCGGCTGCAGCTACGCGCGACAAGAAACCGATCAAGACCTGGTCACGTCGTTCGACGATCCTCCCGGACTTCATCGGTCTGACGATCGCCGTCCATAACGGCCGTCAACACGTTCCGGTGTACGTCTCGGAAAACATGGTCGGCCACAAGCTTGGCGAGTTTGCATTGACCCGTACGTTCAAGGGTCATGCAGCCGACAAGAAGGCCAAGAAATAAGGGGCTCATGATGGAAGTGAAAGCAATTCATCGCGGTGCCCGCATCTCGGCGCAGAAAACGCGCCTTGTGGCTGACCAGATCCGCGGTTTGCCGGTCGACAAGGCGCTGAACGTTCTGACGTTCTCGCCGAAGAAAGCGGCTGGCATCGTGAAAAAGGTCGTGCTGTCGGCGATCGCGAATGCGGAGCACAACGAAGGCGCTGATATCGACGAGCTCAAGATCACGAGCATCTATATCGATAAGGCGGCCTCTCTCAAGCGGTTCACCGCGCGCGCTAAAGGCCGCGGCAACCGCATCGAGAAGCAATCCTGTCACATCACTGTGACGGTCGGGAATTAAGGGGTCATACGATGGGACAGAAAATTCATCCGACTGGCTTCCGTTTGGCCGTCAGCCGCAATTGGGCGTCGCGTTGGTACGCGAACAACAACAATTTCGCGGCGATGTTGCAGGAAGACATCGGTGTTCGTGAATACCTGAAGAAGAAGCTGAAGAACGCTTCGGTGGGCCGTGTTGTGATCGAGCGTCCGGCAAAGAACGCTCGCATCACGATTTACAGCTCGCGTCCGGGTGTCGTGATCGGCAAGAAGGGCGAGGACATCGAACTGCTGAAGTCCGAGCTGCAGAAGCGCATGGGTGTTCCGGTTCACGTGAACATCGAAGAAATCCGCAAGCCGGAAACTGATGCGCAACTGATCGCCGATTCGATTACGCAACAGCTCGAGCGCCGGATCATGTTCCGTCGCGCGATGAAGCGTGCCATGCAAAACGCGATGCGTCTTGGTGCCCAGGGCATCAAGATCATGAGCGCGGGCCGTCTGAACGGGATCGAAATCGCCCGTACGGAATGGTATCGCGAAGGTCGCGTACCGCTTCATACGCTGCGTGCGGACATCGACTACGCCACTTCGGAAGCGAAGACGACGTACGGCATCATCGGCGTCAAGGTGTGGGTCTACAAGGGCGACACGCTCGGCCGCAACGACGCACCGGTGGTGGAAGAAGTCGCTGAAGAAAAGCGTCCGCGCCGCAATGCGCGCCCGGGTGGCGATCGTCGTCCGCGCCGTGATGGCGAAGGCGGAGCCCCGGCAGGTGCGCGCCGTGGTGCGCCGCGTCGCGCGACGCCGGGTGGCAAGCCCGACGGCGACGGCAAGACTGGAGAATAACGATGCTGCAACCGAAACGCAGGAAGTATCGCAAAGAGCAGAAAGGTCGTAACACCGGCGTGGCTACTCGCGGCAACGCGGTGTCGTTCGGTGAGTACGGTCTGAAGTCGATCGGTCGTGGCCGCCTGACGGCGCGTCAGATTGAGGCTGCTCGTCGTGCCATGACGCGTCACATCAAGCGCGGTGGCCGGATCTGGATCCGCATTTTCCCGGACAAGCCGATCTCGCAAAAGCCGGCTGAAGTACGGATGGGTAACGGTAAAGGTAACCCTGAGTACTACGTCGCAGAGATTCAACCGGGCAAGATGCTGTACGAAATGGACGGCGTAACCGAAGAACTGGCACGCGAAGCGTTCCGTCTGGCTGCAGCGAAGCTGCCGCTGAAGACGGCGTTTATCGTGCGCCAGCTCGGCGCCTAAGGAGTAAACGATGAAGGCTTCCGAACTTCACCCGAAAGATCAGGCCGCGCTCAACAAGGAGCTGTCGGACCTGTTGAAGGCGCAATTCGGCCTGCGCATGCAACTCGCGACCCAGCAGCTCACGAACACGAGCCAGCTGAAGAAGGTTCGTCGCGACATCGCACGTGTGCGGACCGTCCTGACTGAGAAGGCGAACCAGAAATGAACGATAGCGTAAAAACCTCGCTTAAGCGGACGCTGGTCGGCAAGGTCGTCAGCAACAAGATGGACAAGACGGTTACCGTGCTGGTCGAGCACCGCGTGAAGCACCCGATGTACGGCAAGTACGTTGTGCGCTCGAAGAAGTATCACGCGCACGACGAGACGAACACGTACAACGAGGGTGACCTCGTCGAAATCCAGGAAACCCGTCCGATCGCAAAGACGAAGGCTTGGACCGTGTCGCGCCTGGTCGAAGCAGCTCGCGTGATCTAAAGATTGCACAGTTGTTGAAGTAGCTGAAATCGCAGTAAGTTTCGCTTGCAAGACCGGGATTATTTGTTATAATCTCGGTCTTCCCTCTTTGTGGGAGCCCCATCGCGGGCGAAGTTGGTGGGGGAAGCAGTTCGGGCGCCAGTCCGGGCTGAAAGATTCACCGGATTGCGATGGCGGGTTTCGTTTGCTGTCGCTGCTGTTCTTACCCAAGCAGCCAGTCGGCTGACGGGACCAAGACTGACCGGGTGTGCCATGGTGGCGCGTCCGGATTAAGTTGGGAATGATAAACCATGATCCAGACCGAAACTCGGCTTGAAGTGGCCGACAACACGGGTGCACGTGAAGTCCTGTGCATCAAGGTGCTCGGCGGCTCGAAGCGTCGTTATGCCAGCATCGGCGACATCATCAAGGTGAGCGTCAAAGAGGCAACGCCGCGCGGGCGCGTCAAGAAAGGCGAAATTTATAACGCCGTGGTGGTTCGCACCGCCAAGGGCGTGCGTCGTCCGGACGGCTCGCTGATCAAGTTCGACGGCAATGCCGCCGTGCTTTTGAATGCCAAGCTTGAGCCGATCGGCACCCGCATTTTCGGGCCGGTTACACGTGAGTTGCGCACCGAACGGTTTATGAAGATCGTTTCGTTGGCACCGGAAGTGCTGTAAGGAGTCGCGATGAACAAGATTCGCAAGGGTGACGAGGTCATCATCATCACCGGCAAAGACAAAGGCAAGCGCGGAGTCGTGCTCGCCCTTGATGAAGATCGCCTGACTGTCGAAGGCATCAACATCGTCAAGAAGCATGTCAAGCCGAATCCGATGAAGGGTACGACGGGCGGCGTGGAAGCAAAGACAATGCCGTTGCACATTTCGAACGTCGCGCTGGTCGACGGAAATGGCAAGCCGTCGCGTGTCGGCATCAAGGTCGAGGGAGACAAGAAGGTTCGTTTCCTCAAATCGACCGGTGCAGTGCTGAGCGCCTGACGCTGCGGAGTGAAAAATGGCACGTTTGCAAGAGTTCTATAAAGAGAAGGTTGTTCCCGGCCTGACCGAGAAGTTCGGTTACAAGTCCGTGATGGAAGTGCCGCGCATCACCAAGATCACCCTGAATATGGGTCTTGGCGAAGCCGTCGCTGACAAGAAGATCATCGAAAACGCTGTGGGCGATCTGACGAAGATCGCTGGTCAGAAGCCGGTGATCACGAAGGCGCGCAAGGCAATTGCCGGCTTCAAGATCCGTCAGGGCTATCCGATCGGTGCGATGGTCACGTTGCGTGGCCAGGCAATGTACGAATTTCTGGACCGTTTCGTGACGGTTGCGCTCCCCCGGGTGCGTGACTTCCGTGGCGTGTCGGGTCGTGCGTTCGACGGTCGCGGCAACTACAACATCGGTGTGAAAGAGCAGATCATTTTCCCCGAAATTGACTACGACAAGATCGACGCACTGCGTGGGCTGAATATCAGCATCACGACGACTGCGAAGACTGACGACGAAGCAAAGGCACTGCTCGCCAGCTTCAAGTTCCCGTTCAGAAACTGAGGTTACCGTGGCTAAACTGGCACTGATCGAACGTGAAAAGAAGCGCGCCCGCCTTGCAGCGAAGTTCGCACCGAAGCGCCTCGCGCTGAAGGCGATCATCGACGACCAAAGCAAGACGGACGAAGAGCGTTATGCGGCCCGTCTGGAACTGCAACAACTGCCGCGTAATTCGAACCCGACCCGTAAGCGCAATCGTTGCGCCATTACCGGTCGTCCGCGTGGCACGTTCCGTAAATTCGGCCTTGCGCGTAACAAGATTCGTGAAATCGCGTTCCGTGGCGAGATCCCTGGCCTGACCAAGGCGAGCTGGTAATAGGAGATACGTAAATGAGCATGAGTGATCCTATCGCCGATATGCTGACTCGCATCCGCAATGCGCAGATGGTTGAGAAGGTTTCGGTGACAATGCCCTCGTCGAAAGTCAAGATTGCGATCGCGCAGGTCCTGAAGGACGAAGGCTATATCGATGATTTCGCAGTGAAGTCCGAAGGTGCGAAGTCTGAATTGAATATCGCGTTGAAGTACTACGCTGGCCGCCCGGTTATCGAACGCCTTGAACGCGTTTCGAAGCCTGGTCTGCGTGTGTACCGTGGCCGTAACGACATCCCTCAGGTCATGAATGGCTTGGGTGTGGCGATCGTTTCGACGCCCAAGGGTGTGATGACTGACCGCAAGGCTCGCGCTACTGGCGTGGGCGGCGAAGTCATCTGCTACGTCGCTTAAGCCGAAAGGAGAGAGAAACATGTCTCGAGTAGGTAAAAGCCCGATCGTGCTGCAAGGCGCAGAAGTTGCCTTGAGCGGCGACGACATCATCGTCAAGGGCCCACTGGGTACGATTTCGCGAGCTGGCAACAGCCTCGTGAAGGTGGCGATCGACAGCGGCGTCGTGAAGTTCGAGCCGGTTGACGAAAGCCGCGAAGCGAATGCGATGTCGGGCACGATGCGCGCACTGGTTGCGAACATGGTGCACGGCGTTACGAAGGGTTTCGAGCGCAAGCTGACGCTGGTTGGCGTCGGTTACCGCGCACAGGCGCAAGGCGACAAGCTGAATCTGTCGCTGGGTTTCTCGCACCCGGTGGTGCACCAGATGCCGGAAGGCATCAAGGCTGAAACCCCGACGCAAACCGAAATCGTGATCAAGGGAATCGACAAGCAGAAGGTCGGCCAGGTAGCTGCGGAAGTTCGCGGTTATCGTCCGCCCGAGCCCTATAAGGGCAAGGGTGTGCGCTACGCCGACGAAGTCGTGATCCTTAAAGAAACGAAGAAGAAGTAAGGGTGCGCAATCATGGATAAGACTCAATCTCGCCTGCGCCGCGCTCGTCAGACGCGTATCAAGATCGCTGAGCTGCAGGTCGCGCGTCTCGCCGTGCATCGCACGAACACGCACATCTATGCACAGGTGTTCTCGCCGTGCGGCACCAAGGTGCTCGCCAGCGCGTCGACGCTCGAAGCCGAAGTGCGTGCGGAACTGGCTGAAAAGACCGGCAAGGGCGGCAACGTCGCCGCTGCCACGTTGATCGGCAAGCGCATTGCAGAAAAGGCTAAGGCTGCCGGCATCGAATCCGTCGCCTTCGACCGCTCGGGTTTCCGCTATCACGGCCGCGTTAAGGCGCTGGCTGATGCTGCGCGCGAAGCCGGGCTCAAGTTCTAAGGGAAGAATTCGTCATGGCAAAGATGCAAGCGAAAGTTCAGGCTGACGAACGCGACGACGGCCTTCGTGAAAAGATGATCTCGGTCAATCGCGTGACCAAGGTGGTGAAGGGCGGCCGGATTCTCGGTTTCGCCGCACTGACCGTGGTTGGCGATGGCGATGGTCGCGTCGGTATGGGCAAGGGCAAGGCGAAGGAAGTGCCGGTTGCCGTCCAGAAGGCAATGGAACAGGCTCGTCGCAACATGTTCAAGGTACCGCTCAAGAACGGTACGTTGCAGCACGAAGTGCACGGCAAGCACGGCGCATCGATGGTCCTCCTCGCTCCGGCGAAGGACGGTACCGGTGTGATCGCCGGCGGCCCGATGCGCGCAGTGTTCGACGTGATGGGCGTGCAGAATGTTGTGGCCAAGAGCCATGGTTCGACGAACCCGTACAACCTCGTTCGTGCAACGCTCGACGGCCTGCGCAAGCAGTCGACGCCGGGTGATATCGCGGCGAAGCGTGGCAAGTCCGTCGAAGAAATTCTCGGCTAAAGGTGGACACCATGTCTGAAAAAACTGTCAAGGTTCAGCTCGTCAAGAGCGTGATTGGGACCCGCGAAACACACCGTGCAACGGTCCGTGGTCTCGGCCTGCGCCGACTCAACTCGGTTAGCGAGTTGCAAGACACGCCTGCTGTGCGCGGCATGATCAACAAGGTTTCGTACCTCGTTAAGGTCATCGGCTAAGCAGCTGACCGGGACTCAAGGAGTTGATAATGGAATTGAATACCCTGAAGCCGGCAGAAGGCTCGAAGCACGCTAAGCGTCGCGTCGGCCGCGGCATCGGCTCCGGCCTCGGCAAGACCGCAGGTCGTGGCCATAAAGGTCAGAAATCGCGTTCGGGCGGCTTCCACAAGGTGGGTTTCGAAGGCGGTCAGATGCCTTTGCAACGTCGTCTGCCGAAGCGCGGCTTCACCTCGCTGACGAAGGAATTCGTCGGTGAAGTGCGTCTCTCGGATCTGGAAAAGCTGCCGGTCGACGAAATCGATCTGCTCGCACTGAAGCAAGCCGGCCTGGTCGGCGAACTGACGCGCAGCGCCAAGATCATCGCTACGGGCGAACTGAAGCGCAAGATCGTGGTGAAGGGTTTGGGTGCGACGAAGGGCGCGCGTGCTGCGATTGAAGCAGCAGGCGGTTCTTTTGCCGAGTAACGAGCAAGTCGGTTGCCGTCACTAGCATTTGCATCGGAGAAGCTACTTGGCTAACAGCCCGAGTCTCGCAAAACCCGGTCGAAGCGCGGCGAAGTATGGCGATCTGCGTCGGCGGGCAGTGTTTCTGCTGCTGGCACTGATCGTCTACCGTATCGGCGCGCATATTCCGGTGCCGGGTATTGACCCGGACCAACTGGCAAAGCTGTTTCAAAGCCAGTCGGGTGGCATCCTTGGCATGTTCAACATGTTCTCGGGTGGCGCACTTTCGAGGTTTACGATTTTTGCGCTGGGGATCATGCCGTATATCTCGGCGTCGATCATCATGCAGTTGCTGGCGATCGTATCGCCGCAGCTCGAGGCGCTGAAGAAGGAAGGGCAGTCGGGACAGCGGAAGATCACGCAGTACACGCGGGTCTTTACGGTTGTGCTGGCGACGTTCCAGGCTTTTGGTATTGCGGTGGCGCTGGAGAATCAACCGGCGTTGGTAATCGATCCGGGGATGGTATTCCGGTTGACGACGGTCGTGACGCTCGTGACGGGCACGATGTTCCTGATGTGGCTCGGCGAGCAGATCACGGAACGCGGTCTTGGTAACGGTATTTCGATCATCATCTTCGGCGGGATTGCGGCGGGTTTCCCGAACGCGATCGGTGGGCTGGTCTCGCTGGTGCAAACCGGCTCGATGGGCCCCGTGTCGGCGATTATCGTGGTCGCGCTGATTGCTGCTGTGACGTATCTGGTGGTGTTTATCGAACGCGGCCAGCGCAAGATTCTTGTGAATTACGCGAAGCGGCAGGTCGGCAACAAGATTTACGGCGGTCAGTCTTCGCATTTGCCGCTGAAGCTGAACATGTCGGGTGTGATTCCGCCGATCTTCGCATCGTCGATCATCCTGTTCCCGGCAACTATCCTGAACTGGTTTAGTTCGGGGTCGCGCACAGGCTGGTTCTCGGACACGCTGCATAACGTGGCCGAAGCGCTGAAGCCTGGGCAACCGGTGTATGTATTGCTGTATGCGTTGGCAATCGTGTTTTTCTGCTTTTTCTACACCGCACTGGTGTTCAACAGTAGGGAAACAGCTGACAACCTGAAGAAGAGCGGCGCTTTCGTCCCAGGCATTCGCCCGGGCGATCAGACGGCGCGATATATCGACCGCATTCTCACGCGTTTGACGCTGGCGGGTGCGATCTACATCGTGTTTGTTTGCCTGCTGCCCGAGTTTCTGGTGCTGCGCTGGAACGTGCCGTTTTATTTTGGTGGAACGTCGCTGCTGATCATTGTCGTCGTCACAATGGATTTCATGGCGCAGGTGCAGTCGTACGTTATGTCGCAACAGTATGAATCGCTGCTGAAGAAAGCAAACTTCAAAGGCGGCGGCGTCCCGATGCGTTGAAAGGACACATGGCCAAAGACGATGTAATCCAGATGCAGGGTGAGGTCATCGAAAACCTCCCCAACGCTACCTTTCGGGTGAAGCTGGAAAACGGCCATGTCGTATTGGGACACATATCCGGGAAGATGCGGATGCACTACATCCGCATCCTGCCCGGCGACAAGGTGACGGTTGAATTGACGCCTTACGATCTGTCGCGTGCGCGGATCGTGTTCCGGGCGAAGTGATTTGAAAAAAGGGTAATATCATGAAAGTGATGGCATCGGTTAAGCGCATTTGCCGCAATTGCAAGATCATCAAGCGCAAGGGCGTTGTGCGGGTGATTTGCAGTTCTGATCCGCGCCACAAACAGCGTCAAGGCTGAACGCCGCGCTTTTGCTTGCGCTTTTTGTTTGAGGAAAAACAATGGCTCGTATCGCAGGGGTTAACATCCCGAACCACCAGCATACCGAAATCGGCCTGACGGCGATCTACGGTATTGGCCGCACGCGTTCACGCGACATTTGCGTCGCGTCTGGTGTGGCATTTTCGAAGAAGGTCAAGGACCTGAGCGACGCAGACCTCGAAAAGCTGCGTGAAGAAATTGGCAAGTTCATCGTCGAAGGCGATCTGCGCCGTGAAACGACGATGAACATCAAGCGCCTGATGGATCTGGGCTGCTACCGTGGCGTGCGCCATCGCAAGGGCCTGCCCCTGCGTGGTCAGCGTACGCGTACGAACGCCCGTACACGCAAGGGTCCGCGTCGTGCAGCGCAGTCGCTGAAGAAGTAAGCGGAATTGACAGTTACAGGAAAACGTAATGGCTAAGGCTTCGAACAACTCGGCGGCGCAACGCGTTCGCAAGAAGGTCAAGAAGAACGTCGCCGAGGGCGTGGTTCACGTTCACGCGTCGTTCAACAACACCATCATCACGATCACCGATCGTCAAGGCAACGCGCTTGCCTGGGCAACGTCGGGTGGTCAGGGCTTCAAGGGCTCGCGTAAGTCGACGCCGTTTGCAGCTCAGGTGGCAGCCGAATCGGCTGGCCGCGTGGCGATGGAATACGGCGTGAAGAACCTCGAAGTGCGGATCAAGGGCCCTGGCCCTGGCCGTGAGTCCGCGGTGCGCGCGCTGCATGGTCTTGGCATCAAGATCACCACGATCTCCGACGTGACGCCGGTTCCGCATAACGGCTGCCGTCCGCCGAAGCGTCGCCGTATCTAAGGCGCCGCGTTTGCTTGTGCCTGTTGCCGCCTTGGGCGTCGACAGGCTACTTGCGTTATTGAATTAACTAAGCCCACCGTTCGACCCAAAGGGTTCGGACTAGCGTGAATGCAAGTTCACGTGATCAATCATAGAAGGAATGCAAAGTGGCACGCTATATCGGCCCTAAAGCCAAGTTGTCCCGCCGTGAAGGCACTGACCTCTTCCTGAAGAGCGCCCGTCGTTCGCTCGCTGACAAGTGCAAGCTTGACAGCAAGCCTGGCCAGCATGGCCGCACCTCGGGTGCGCGTACGTCCGACTACGGCACGCAGCTGCGCGAAAAGCAAAAAGTGAAGCGCATCTACGGTGTGCTCGAACGCCAGTTCCGCCGTTACTTCGCTGACGCTGACCGTATCAAGGGCAACACCGGTGAAAACCTGTTGCAACTGCTCGAATCGCGTCTCGACAACGTCGTGTATCGCATGGGCTTCGGCTCGACGCGCGCTGAAGCGCGTCAGCTCGTGGGCCACAAGGCGATCACGGTGAACGGCGTCGTCTCCAACATTCCGTCGATGCAAATTAAGGCTGGCGACGTCGTGTCGGTGCGCGAACAGGCGAAGAAGCAGGCGCGGATTCTCGAAGCGCTGTCGCTGGCCGAGCAAGGCGGTCTGCCGAGCTGGGTCTCCGTCGATTCGAAGAAATTCGAAGGCACGTTCAAGCAAAAGCCGGAACGCAGCGACATCGCTGGCGATATCAACGAAAGCCTGATCGTCGAATTGTATTCGCGGTAATCGGATTGACGGCCGGGGCGCCCTGATTGCGCTGAGCAAGGGGGCGGCTCGGCTGTTTATTTTCAGGTTGTTACCGGTCAGCCTTATCGGTGTAACGAGCCGAGGGTATTGAAAAGGAAAACCTATGCAAACCAGTTTGTTGAAGCCCAAGATCATCGCTGTCGAATCGCTTGGCGAGAGCCACGCGAAAGTGGTCATGGAGCCGTTTGAACGCGGCTATGGCCATACCTTGGGTAACGCGCTTCGGCGCGTGCTGCTGTCGTCGATGATCGGCTACGCGCCGACCGAAGTGACGATCGCAGGCGTCGTGCATGAGTACTCGACGCTCGACGGTGTGCAAGAGGATGTCGTCAACCTGTTGTTGAACCTCAAGGGTGTCGTATTCAAGTTGCACAACCGTGACGAAGTAACGGTCACGCTGCGCAAGGAAGGCGAAGGCCTCGTTACCGCCGGCGATATCGAACTCGCCCACGATTGCGAAGTCATCAACCCTGACCACGTCATCGCGCATCTGTCGAAGGGCGGCAAGCTCGACGTGCAGATCAAGGTCGAAAAGGGCCGTGGTTATGTGCCGGGCAACGTGCGTCGCTATGGCGAAGAATCGGCCAAGATCATCGGTCGTATCGTGCTGGATGCATCGTTCTCGCCGGTTCGCCGCGTGAGCTACGCCGTGGAAAGCGCGCGTGTCGAACAGCGTACCGACCTCGACAAGCTCGTGATGAACATCGAAACCAACGGTGTGATTTCGCCGGAAGAAGCGATCCGCCAATCGGCGCGCATCCTCGTCGATCAACTGTCGGTGTTCGCTGCGCTGGAAGGCACGGAAGCCGCTGCTGAAGCACCGTCGCGTGCACCGCAGATCGATCCGATCCTGCTGCGTCCGGTGGACGATCTCGAGTTGACGGTTCGTTCCGCGAACTGCCTGAAGGCCGAGAACATCTACTACATCGGCGATCTGATCCAGCGCACGGAAAACGAGTTGCTGAAGACGCCGAACCTGGGCCGCAAGTCGCTGAACGAGATCAAGGAAGTACTCGCTTCGCGCGGCCTGACGCTCGGTATGAAGCTGGAAAACTGGCCGCCGGCTGGTTTGGACAAGTAAATCGCACGCTGTACCGCGACTGGTAAAGACGCGGATTTTCCTTTAAAATCCGCGTCTTGCCTTTTTCACTACCGGCCCGTGCTTCCGCAACATAGGAAGCGATAGAAGAGCTGGACCAAAACTTTGAATCGAAGGAACTGAAATGCGTCACCGTCATGGTTTGCGGAAACTGAACCGCACGAGCAGCCACCGTCTGGCAATGCTCCGTAACATGTCCAACTCGCTGATCGAGCACGAAGTCATCAAGACGACGCTGCCGAAGGCGAAGGAACTCCGTAAAGTCGTCGAGCCGCTGATCACGCTCGGCAAGAAGCCGTCGCTGGCCAATCGTCGTCTGGCGTTCAACCGCCTGCGCGACCGCGACTCGGTGGGCAAGCTGTTCGACGTGCTCGGTCCGCGTTTCGCGAACCGTCCGGGCGGCTACCTGCGTATCCTGAAGTTCGGTTTCCGCGTCGGCGACAATGCACCGATGGCGCTGGTCGAACTGCTCGATCGTCCGGAAACCCCGGAAGGCGACAACGTTACTGAAGCAGAATAAATTCTGCAGCCGCAGTCGCTCAGTCGAGTCGAATCTGCGGCAACGAATTGCACTGAAAAGCCAGGCTCACAATGCCTGGCTTTTTTGTTGATGCGGATCGGTTACATGCCTGTTTTCGCCCTATACGGCGCGACCGATAGCCGCACTGGCCGCGAGCGGGCGCACAGCATCAGGTGTTACGATTACGGCACCCGATTTCAGTTGCTCTTCAAGACCAGTGCGGTTCGCGCGCTGGAGCTGGAGCACTTCATTCAGACGCGTCATCCCACCACGCCCCCTTCATGTTCAAGCGTATTGACCGCCGATCGAGCCTCGCAACATCCGTCGTCGCACTGCTGCTTTCCTGTCTTGCGTTGATCCTGATGTCGACGGGTGCCGCGCGCGCCGCCGACGATTTCCTCGATCCCGCCGTTGCATTCAGCTTCAGTGCAAGCGAACAACCCGGTGTGGTCGACGTGCACTACAAGATCGCCGACGGTTACTACATGTACCGCGAGCGTTTTGCCTTCGCGGTGAAAAGCGGTACCGCCACGCTCGGCGATCCGCAGTTGCCGGCCGGTCATGTGAAGTTCGATCAGACGTTCGCAAAGAATGTCGAGACCTATCGCGGTGATCTGACGATCCATATTCCGGTTAAACAGGCTGCCGGCGGTTTCGATCTTGCCGTGACGTCGCAGGGCTGTGCCGATGCGGGCATCTGCTATCCGCCGATGGAGCGTGTCTATCACGTGAGCGGCGCTGCGCTCCACGCTGCGGCGGCCACCACCGCTACGACGCCTGCGTCGCCATCGGCAGGGCCGCAGGGCTCGTGGTACGAACGCGCGACGAGCGCCGACTATGCGCAATCGCTGCTCGAAGGCGGCGGTTTCTTCACGATCGTCGGCTTGTACTTCATCGCGGGTGTCATATTGAGCCTGCTGCCGTGTTCGTATCCGATGATCCCGATTCTGTCCGCAATCATCATCGGTGAAGGTGCGCGGGTTACGCGCTCGCGCGGCTTCTCGTTGTCACTCGCCTATGTGATCGGGATGGCGCTCGTCTATACGGCGCTCGGCATTGCCGCTGCGCTGATTGGCCAGAGCCTCGGCGCGTGGCTGCAGAACCCCTGGGTGCTCGGCGTCTTCGCGGTGCTGCTCACGGCGTTTGCACTGACGTTGATCGCCGGTTTCGATATCGCGTTGCCGCAGCGCTGGCAGGACGGTGTATCGAAGGCATCGCAGGGGCGCTCGGGCGGCAAGTTCGCGGCCGTCGCAGTGATGGGCGCGCTTTCGGCACTCGTCGTCGGCGCATGCATGACCGCGCCGTTGTTCGCCGTGCTTGCGTTCATTGCGCATACAGGAAACGCATGGCTCGGCGGGGCCGCACTGTTCTCGATGGGCATCGGGCTTGGCGTTCCGTTGTTGATCATCGGTCTCGGTGCGGGGACGCTGTTGCCGCGTGCCGGTGCCTGGATGGATGGCGTGAAGGTGTTCTTCGGCGTCGTCTTGCTTGCGGCTGCGTTGTGGATCGTCTGGCCGGTGCTCGGTGGGACTGCACAGATGCTGCTGAGCGTGTTGTGGCTACTCGTCGCCGCAGCGGGGCTCGGTTTGTTTTCGGCGCAGGCGGCTGGTGGTTCGATCTGGCGTGGCCTCGGGCGCGGGCTCGGTGCGGCGCTGGCGATCTGGGCCGCAGTGCTGCTCGTCGGCCTGGCAGCGGGATCGACCGATCCGCTGCGGCCGCTCGCCGTTCTCGCGGCTCGTGGCGCAGCGGTAGGGGGCACGGCAGGCGGCGCGCAAGGCGCACAGGCAGCGCAGAACGATCTGATCTTCGCGCCGGTCCGATCGTCGCAGCAACTCGATCAGGCGGTCGCCGCAAGCAACCAGCCGGCGATGCTCGATTTCTACGCTGACTGGTGCGTGAGCTGCAAGGAAATGGAGAAGTTCACGTTCAGCGATCCGCGCGTGCAGGCGCGACTCAAGCAGATGGATCTGCTGCGGGCCGACGTGACCGCGAACAATCCCGACGACCAGGCGCTGCTCAAGCGCTTCAAACTGTTCGGGCCGCCGGGCATTATTTTCTTCGACCGTAGCGGGAAGGAAGTGCTGCGCGTCGTGGGTTATGAGTCGGCGGATGTGTTTCTGCGCAGCCTCGATCGTGCTGCGACTCCGCAGCCGCA
Source organism: Paraburkholderia megapolitana (assembly GCF_007556815.1). Classification (NCBI taxonomy): domain Bacteria; kingdom Pseudomonadati; phylum Pseudomonadota; class Betaproteobacteria; order Burkholderiales; family Burkholderiaceae; genus Paraburkholderia; species Paraburkholderia megapolitana. The sequence goes on along the minus strand of NZ_CP041745.1, from coordinate 4,100,664 downwards.
ATCGTGAGTGGTACTGCGCAAGCAGTAGATAAAAAACAAAGGCGCTGATCAGCGCCTTTGTTTTTCCACATCCGCACGACCGCGTCGTGCGACCTGCGCTAACTAGCCCTGAGCCCGCAACAGCCGCGCCGCATCAAGCGCAAAGTACGTCAGCACACCATCAGCGCCAGCCCGCTTGAACGCAAGCAGCGCTTCCATCATCGCCTTGTCGTGATCGAGCCAGCCGTTCTGCGCCGCAGCCTTGAGCATCGCGTACTCGCCGCTCACCTGGTACACATAGGTCGGAAAGCGGAACTCGTCCTTCACGCGCCGCACGATGTCCAGATACGGCATGCCGGGCTTCACCATCACCATGTCCGCGCCCTCGTCGATGTCTGCCTGCACTTCGCGCAGCGCTTCATCGGTGTTGGCCGGGTCCATCTGATAGGTCATCTTGTTGCTCTTGCCCAGATTCGTCGCCGAGCCGACTGCGTCGCGGAACGGACCGTAGAAGGCCGACGCGTACTTCGCCGAATAAGCCATGATCCGCGTATGGATGTGGTCGTCGCTTTCGAGCATCTCGCGGATCGCGCCGATGCGCCCGTCCATCATGTCCGACGGCGCGACGATATCGACGCCGGCTTCCGCTTGCGCGCGAGCCTGATCGACGAGGATGTCGACAGTTTCATCGTTGATCACGTAGCCGTTTTCGTCGAGCACGCCGTCCTGGCCATGGCTCGTGTACGGATCGAGGGCGACGTCCGTCAGGATGCCCAGTTCGGGGAAGCGTTTCTTCAGCTCACGCACCGCCCGCGGGATCAGGCCGGCTTCGTTGGTCGCTTCGCGGCCGTCGGGTGTCTTCAGCGACGGTTCGATGGCCGGAAACAGCGACAGCACCGGGATGCCCAGCGCAACGCATTGCTCGGCGACGCCCATCAGCAGATCGACCGATACGCGTTCGACGCCCGGCATCGACGGTACGGCCTGTTTCTGGTTGTTACCCTCGACGACGAATACCGGGTAGATCAGGTCGTTGGTGGTGAGGATGTTCTCGCGCATCATGCGGCGCGAGAAATCGTCGCGGCGCATGCGGCGCGGACGGTGATGCGGGAAGAAACTCATGGCGAATATCGTAGAGGTGACAAAAAGGATCTACTGCTGGATCGGCTGCGAGGCCTGCGGCGCGCCCTGAAAACGCTTTTTGAGACAATGGTATATCATACCGATCGAGCAAGGCGCCATGCGCTGACCTCCCCGCTTCTCCTCCCTGAGCGGGTGCCTGTCGTTTTTCGATTAGGCTGTTTCGCCCGCCGTCACATAGCGGCGGGTTTTTTTATGGGCGATCGAAAAACGCTGCGGTCAGACTGAGGTCGGTCTGACGTCAGGCATCGACCCCCACGGAAGACTCGCCCGGTATGAGCCAGCTCTCGATCAGCACATGCGCCTCGTCCAACCCGATCCGCTTCAGCGACGAAAAGAGCTGGGCGCTCAGTTCGCCTCGATAGCCGGCCGCCTTGTACTCCGCGAAACCCTTCTGTGCAGCCCGCAGCGTGTTGACGCATTCCTGACGCGTCAATTTGTCGCACTTCGTCAGCAGGGCGTGGATCGGTTTGCCGGTCGGCGCAAACCATTCGATCATGCGGCGGTCCAGCTCGGTCAGCGGGCGCCGTGCGTCCATCATCAGGATCATGCCGCGCAGCTGTGCGCGCGACTGCAGGTAGGTCGAGAGCAGGGCCTCCCAGTGGGCCTTGGCCGCACCTGGCACCTCGGCATAACCGTAGCCGGGCAGGTCGACCACATGGGCGACCGGCTCGTCCGCAGGCCCGACAGAGAAGTAATTGATATGCTGCGTGCGTCCCGGCGTCTTGCTGGCGAACGCCAGTTGCTTTTGATTGCACAGCACATTGATGGCCGTCGATTTACCCGCGTTCGACCGTCCGGCGAAGGCAATCTCAGGCTGAGGCGTTGCCGGCAGATCGCGTAAATGATTGACGGTAGTGAAGAAACGGGCTTGGTGGAGCAGAAAGGCCATGGAGGAACCAGGAGATGAGACGCGACGGAACCCGGATTGGGGCCGGGACATGCCCGACTGGCGTCTTAGCGATTAGCGAGTTATTGTACAATACGACGGTTTACTGAATACCAGCGAGGCCAGTGCGCGCGTCTTTGCAAGGTTGTTCGGTCACCGTCGTGTTTTGCAAAACATCTAATTCCCACAAGACGAGACAGGGTGTGCGAATGAATCGACTGGGCAAGTTTCTGGTGGTACTTCACACAGCAGCAGGTCTTTCAGTTTTCGCGGCACAGGCAAGAGCAGCAGATCCGGCAAAGCCGGACGCCAACAAAGGGCAGGTCATCGCGACGCAGGTTTGCGCGGCATGCCATGCAGCAGATGGAAATAGCGCCGGCGGTGCATATCCAAAGCTGGCGGGCCAGCATCCCGAGTATCTCGTCAAGCAGCTCAAGGATTTCAAGACGCAGCCCGGTGCGACGAAGCCCGCGCGTAACAACGCGATCATGGTCGGCATCGTGGCTGGGCTGTCCGACCAGGACATGGTCAACGTAGCAACGTATTTCTCCGAGCAGACACCGAAGCCGGGTTTCGCGCACAACAAGGACACGGTTGCGCTCGGTCTGAAGATTTATCGCGGTGGTATCGCCGAGAAGGGCGTACCGGCATGCGCAAGCTGTCACGGTCCGACCGGTCAGGGCATTCCGTCGCAGTATCCGCGGTTGTCGGGGCAATGGGCCGACTACACCGTGGCGCAGTTGACCGCGTTCCAGCAGGGTCCGGGTGCGCGGAACAACAACGAGGCGATGCATACGATCGCATCGCGTCTGTCGGATAGCGAGATCAAGGCAGTAGCCGATTACATCGCGGGCTTGCACTAAACAGCGGTCCGCACGCAAGTGCAGCCGGCCCGGCGAGGCCGGTGAAAAACAAGAAAAGGGTGGGGGCGTCGCGCCCATAGCGACAGCCCTCCACCCTTTTTTGCTGTTCAGTCGGAGTTTGAATGAGCGTCACCACGTCGGGTTTGCAGTTGAAGTCGGGTCAGCGGGTCGTCCGTCGCACAGTCGAACTGCTGAGTTCGATGCGCTTTGCGATCGCCTTGCTCGTGATCCTCGCGATCGCCAGCATCATCGGCACCGTACTCACCCAGGACGACCCGTACCCCAACTACGTCAACCAGTTCGGCCCGTTCTGGGCGGACATTTTCCGCTCGCTGTCGCTGTACAACGTGTACAGCGCGTGGTGGTTCATGCTGATTCTCAGCTTCCTCGTCGTATCGGTGTCGCTGTGCGTGATCCGCAACGCGCCGAAGATGCTGGCCGACATGAAGAGCTGGAAAGACAAGGTACGCGAAGGCAGCCTGCGCGCGTTCCATCACAAGGGTGAATTTGCCGTTAGCGGCACGCGGGCGGACGCGACCGCGCTGCTGGCGCGTCTGTCCGGCAAGCTCGGCTACCGGTTCGTCACACGCGAGAGCGAAGGCGCAACGTTGATTGCGGCGAAACGCGGCGCGCTGACGAAGATCGGCTACATCTTTGCGCACGTTGCGTTTGTGGTGATCTGTATCGGTGGGCTGCTCGACAGCAATCTGCCGATCAAGCTGCAGATGCTGCTGTTCGACAAGACACCGGTTCGTGGCAACACGGTCATCAACGACATTGCCGCCGAGCACCGTCTCTCGCAGACCAACCCGACATTTCGCGGTTACGCGTGGGTGCCGGAAGGACAGTATGTGTCGACGGCGATCCTGAACCAGCAGGACGGCTCGCTGATCCAGGATCTGCCGTTCTCGATCGAGCTGAAGAAGTTCATCGTCGACTACTACTCGACGGGCATGCCGAAGCTGTTCGCGAGCGATATCGTCGTGATCGATCACAAGACCGGCGAGCGGATTCCGGCGCGCGTCGAGGTGAACAAGCCGTTCACCTACGACGGCGTATCGATCTACCAGTCGAGCTTCCAGGACGGCGGCTCGCAGATGCAGATGACCGCCTATCCGATGGTGGGCGGCACCACGAAGACGATGCCGTTTAGCGGCACGATCGGCAATTCGGCGCCGCTTTCTCCCACGATGCCTGGCGTGAACGGCCAGACCGTCGAGTTCGCCGATTTCCGTGCGATCAACGTCGAGAACATCTCGGACGGCAGCGGGATGAACGACGTGCGCGGCGTGAGCGCTCACCGCACGCTGAAGGAAGCGTTCGACGAACGGCTCGGCTCCGGTGCGAAGACATCGAAGCCACTCGATCTGCATAACGTCGGCCCGTCGGTGCAGTACAAGGTCCGCGGCAAGGACGGCCAGGCGCGCGAGTACAACAACTACATGCTGCCCGTCGATGTCGCCGGCGAACGGATGTTTCTGGCCGGCATGCGCGTCAATCCCGACGATCCATTCCGCTATCTGCGAATTCCCGCCGACAGCGGCGGTACCGTCAACGAGTGGATGAATCTGCGCGCGGCGTTCGAAGACCCGGCGCTGCGTGCCGAAGCCGCGCGTCGTTTCGCGGCGCGCTCGGTGCCCGAGGCGAACCGCGATCTGCAGGAACATTTGCAGGAAAGCGCCGTGCGCGTGCTGACCTTGTTCGCCGGCGCCGATAGCAGCATGGGCCAGACGTCGACCGGGCAGGACATGGGCGGGTTCCAGGCGGTGGCGGGCTTCATCGACCGCTCCGTGCCGAAGCCCGAGCAGGAAAAGGCCGCCGGACTGCTGCTGCGCATGCTGGAAGGCGCGACGTGGGACCTGTGGCAACTGTCCCGGGCCCAGGCCGGCGAAGCACCGGAAACACCCACAGCGGACAACAGCCGCTTCCTGCAAAGCGCGATCAACGCGATATCCGACAGCTTTTTGTATGGTTCGCCGGTCTATTTGCAGCTGGATTCATTCAAGCAGGTGCAAGCTTCGGTATTTCAGCTGACGCGCGCACCTGGCAAAAAAGTCGTGTATCTTGGCAGCCTGCTCCTCGTGCTAGGCATCTTCTCGATGTTCTACGTCCGCGAACGAAGGCTGTGGTTCTGGCTCAGAGATACCGATCGCGGCGTCAACATCGTCATGGCAATGTCCAGCGCCCGCAAGACACTCGATTTCGAAAAAGAGTTTGTCCAGACGCGCGACGCGGTCGGTGCGGCGCTGGGCGCCAAACCGACCGACGCATCCGGCCCAGCCGGCGCCTCCACGGCGCCGCAGCCCTCAGGCTCACCCGATTCGACCCGGTAAGAACATGGATTTAACTCAATCTCCCACGTCCCCATCGCGCCCCGCGGCAACGCCGCGGGCGAGCACGCCCGCCACTCCGGCAACCGATCCGGCGCTGTTCGACGAGCGCCCGTTCCTGAAACGCCTTGGTACCACCGACTGGCTGTTCGCACTCGCGCTGGTCGCGGGTGCGGGCTTCGCGCTGTGGCGGTACCACCCGTTCATGAACTACTACGACAAGCTGATACTGGTCTGCGCAGTACCGGCGATGATCGTACTCGGCTGGCGCTGGAAGCCGGCGCGCCTGCTGATGGCCGGCATCGCCGTGCTGTCGCTGTTTGCGATCCAGACCTATCACGGCGATCTGGCGCGAGCCGACACCGCGTTCTTCCTCAAATACTTCCTGTCGAGCCAGTCCGCGATCCTGTGGATGAGCGCGCTGTTCGTGCTCGCCACGCTGTTCTACTGGATCGGTTTGCTGTCACGCTCGCCTACGGGCGGCTCGATCGGTTCGCGGATGACGTGGGCCGCGGTGCTGATGGGGTTCGTCGGACTGATGGTGCGCTGGTACGAGTCGTACCTGATCGGCGCGGACGTTGGCCACATTCCAATCTCGAACCTGTATGAAGTGTTCGTGCTGTTCAGCCTGATCACGGCGCTGTTCTATCTGTACTACGAGCGCCACTACAACACGCGGGCGCTCGGCGCGTTCGTGCTGCTCGTGATCAGCGCGGCCGTCGGTTTCCTGATGTGGTATTCGATCGCCCGCGACGCGCAGCAGATCCAGCCGCTCGTTCCCGCGCTGCAAAGCTGGTGGATGAAGATTCACGTGCCGGCCAACTTCATCGGCTACGGCAGCTTTGCGCTGTCGGCGATGGTCGGTGTCGCGTACCTCGTGAAGGAGCGCGGCGTGCTGGCGGACCGGTTGCCGCCGCTCGATGTGCTCGACGACCTGATGTACAAGTCGATCGCAGTCGGTTTTGCGTTCTTCACGATCGCGACCATTCTCGGCGCGCTGTGGGCCGCGGAAGCTTGGGGCGGCTACTGGAGCTGGGACCCGAAGGAAACGTGGGCGCTGATCGTCTGGCTGAATTACGCGGCGTGGCTGCACATGCGGCTGATGAAGGGCCTGCGCGGCGCCGTGGCGGCCTGGTGGGCGCTGACCGGCCTGCTGGTCACGACCTTTGCGTTCCTGGGCGTGAATATGTTCCTGTCGGGCCTGCATAGCTACGGCAAGTTGTAAGATCCGCCGCGCTGCAACGACTATCAAACCGCCGGGTGCGTTGCACCGGCGGTTTTTTTATTCAGGCGGTGGATGATTCGGGACCTTCCCGGCGTTCACTACAGCATGACCCCTGCATTGGCGGGTCGAACGGACATCGACGTGGCGCGCGGCGCCACTGGGAGCGGCAACATGTGGATCAGGCGAACCGGCAGCATGGCCCTGCGTGGCGACGACATCGCGCGCGGCGACATTACGCCACAGCAGTTCTTCGAAAACCGGCGGCGCGTGCTGCAAGTGGCGGGGGCCGCGGCGCTCGGGGGGTTGATCGGGGTAAATGGCGAAGCGCTCGCGGCGTACACGTCGCCGGATAGCCGTGCGCAGAAACTGGCCGCGAAGACGAACCCGAAGTTCGTCGTGACGGACAAGGTGACGCCGTATAAGGACATCACCACCTACAACAACTTCTACGAATTCGGCACCGACAAGGGCGACCCCGCTGAAAATGCCGGCACGCTGCGTCCGCGGCCGTGGCGCGTGAGCGTCGAAGGCGAGGTGAAGAACGCGAAAGTCTATGACATCGATGAGTTGCTGAAACTCGCGCCGCTCGAAGAGCGGGTTTACCGGCATCGATGTGTCGAAGGTTGGTCGATGGTGATTCCGTGGATCGGCTTTTCGCTGTCCGAGCTGGTCAAGCGCGCACAACCCACTGGCAACGCGAAATACGTGCAGTTCATCACGCTGGCGGACCCGTCGCAGATGCCCGGCCTGTCGCAGCCGATCCTCGCGTGGCCGTATTCGGAAGGATTGCGGATGGACGAGGCGATGAATCCGCTCACGCTGCTTGCAGTGGGCGTCTACGGCCAGGTGCTGCCGAACCAGAACGGTGCGCCGATCCGCATCGTCTTGCCGTGGAAGTACGGGTTCAAAAGCGCGAAGTCGCTGGTGAAAATCCGCTTCGTCGAAAAGCAGCCGTCGACGAGCTGGAACACCTACGCGCCGCAGGAGTACGGCTTCTATTCGAACGTGAATCCGAACGTCGATCATCCGCGCTGGAGCCAGGCGACCGAGCGGCGCATCGGTGAGGACGGGTTCTTCACGCCGAAGCGCAAGACGTTGATGTTCAACGGCTACGGCGACCAGGTCGCGTCGCTGTATCAGGGGCTCGACCTGAAGAAGAATTTTTGAGCGGGGCGGGCTATGCAATCCGATACACCAACCGCGTCACCTCCCGTCCGCGCTGCTGCGACACGTACCGCAGCTAACGGGAATCGCTGGATCGTGCCGGCAAAGGTCGCGGTGTTCATCGCCGCGTGGTATCCGCTCGCGCGCATCGTGTTCTTCGGCGTGACGGATCGGCTCGGTGCGAATCCGATCGAGTTCATCACGCGCTCAACCGGCCTGTGGACGCTCGTCTTCCTGTGTCTCACGCTCGCGGTCACGCCGTTGCGCAGGCTCACGGGCGTGACTGCGCTGGTGAGGTTTCGCCGCATGCTCGGCCTGTACGCGTTCTTCTACGCGACGCTGCACTTCACGACGTACTTCTGGTTCGACAAATGGTTCGACGTTGCGGCGATTCTGAAGGACATCGTCAAGCGTCCTTTCATCACGGTTGGGTTTGCCGCGTTCGTGCTGCTCATTCCGCTTGCTGTCACGTCGCCGCGCGCAATGGTTCGCAGGCTGGGACGTCGGTGGCAGAGCTTGCATCGTGCGATCTATCTGATCGGTGCGCTGGCGATCCTGCATTTCTGGTGGATGAAGGCCGGCAAGCACGATCTGCTGCTGCCGAAGATCTATGGCGCGATTGTGGTGGCGTTGCTCGGCTGGCGGTTGCTTGTGTGGTTTAGGGAGCGTATGGCGCGACGGCGCTTACCGTGATCAGCGAGCAAGCTCGACCCGCGGCGTGATTGAAGAGTGCGTGCGGCACCGATGCAACCAATAAAAAAGGCGATGCCGTTATAAGCATCGCCTTTTTTCATGCGGCCGGCCCGGATGGACCGTACTCGCATCGTACTCACTCCGGCAGGATCGCTTCGCCGGCAAACAGTTGCGCAATCTGTTCCCGCTCGCGCACCAGATGCACCGCGTCGCCATCGACCATCACCTCGGCCGCGCGCGGACGCGTGTTGTAATTCGAGCTCATCACGAAGCTGTACGCTCCCGCGGAGCGGATCGCGAGCAGATCGTCGGGGAGCAACGCCAGTTGTCGCTCGCGGCCCAGCCAGTCGCCGCTTTCGCAAACCGGACCGACCACATCGTAGAGTTGCGCCCCCGTCGCGCGTTGCACGACCGGCTCGATCAGGTGATACGCACCGTACATCGCGGGACGAGCCAGATCGTTCATCGCTGCGTCGACGATAGCGAAGTTCTTTTCCTCGCCCGGCTTCAGATACTCGACGCGCGTCAGCAGGATGCCCGCGTTGCCGACGAGCGAGCGGCCCGGTTCGAAATACACTTCGCGATGACCGTGACCGCGCGCATCGATGCGATCGAGCACCGTACGCACGAACTCGCCGATATCCGGCGGCGTTTCATCGGCGTAGGTGATACCGAGTCCACCACCGACATCGATGTGCCGGATCTTCACGCCGTCCGCTTCGATCTGTTCGATCAGCTCGAGCAGCTTGTCGACCGCATCGAGATACGGCGCGATCTCGGTGATCTGTGAGCCGATATGACAGTCGATCCCGACCACGTCGAGATGCGTCATCGCTGCCGCCGCGCGATACGTGGCGCGCGCTTCGTCGAAGGCGACGCCGAACTTGTTCGACTTCAACCCCGTGGAAATATACGGATGCGTCTTCGCGTCCACATCGGGATTCACGCGCAGCGACACAGGCGCAACTTTGCCCAACGCACCGGCAACCGCATTGAGCCGGTCGAGTTCGGGAATCGATTCGACGTTGAAGCATTTCACGCCGGCCGCGAGGGCCTCGCGCATTTCGCTTTCGCTCTTGCCGACACCTGAGAACACGGTGTGTTCTGCCTTGCCGCCGGCGGCCAGCACGCGCGCGAGTTCACCGATCGACACGATATCGAAGCCCGCGCCGAGACGCGCAAACACGTTGAGCACCGCGAGGTTGCTGTTGGCTTTGACGGCTACGTGAACGGTTGCGCGGCGGCCCACGCAGGCGCCTGCATACGCTTGCCAGGCTGCGGTCAGTGCAGCACGCGAATAGACGTACAGCGGCGTGCCGAACTGCTCGGCGAGCGAAATGGCGGACACGCCTTCGACGTGCAACACGCCGTCGACATACGCGAATGCGGAACGAGTCATGCGAAAGTCTTACTCTGTGGTTTGCGTGCCGGAGGATGCCGGCAAGGCTGTAGACGGTGTGACCGCGGACGCTGCCGAGGCCGGCACGGCATCCGACGCGGGCGGGTTGCTCAGCTCGGTATCGGGCGACAGCGACAGTGGCGTACCCGACGTGTCGGGCACGCTACCCGTTTGCGCGGCAGATGCAGCATCCGCGTTGGGTTGCTGGGTCTGCTCGACGGGTTTGGGCGGCAGAGGCGGCACGGTAGGCAAATAGAGCGCGCCGCGTTGCCCGCAGCCGCTCAGTGCGCCACCTGCGAGAATGGCCAAAGCCGCTACAATCGCGCTCATCCGAAAGACGACTCGCATGAGACTGTCCCTGAATAATCAATCGCTGGAGTTTAGCATGTCCGACAACGAATACCTGACCCGCGCCGAGGCCGCACTGGCCGCTGTGGAGCGCACGCTCGACGACTCGAATGCCGATATCGAGTTCGAGCGCAGCGGTAATGTCCTGACGCTCGAATTCGAGAACGGCACGAAGATTATCGTGAATCTTCAGCCGCCGATGCGCGAGATCTGGATCGCCGCGAAGGCCGGCGGTTTTCACTTCCGCTTCACCGATGGCGCGTGGCGCGATACGCGCAGCGGCACCGAGTTTTTCGCCGCGCTGTCGGATTACGCGACGCAGCAGTCCGGCGAGGCGGTTCATTTCGAACCGTAACGCCGGCTGCACGCCGCGCAGCGCAGCGGTTGCACGGCAGCAGCCTAGTGCCCGCGGAACAGATTCATGATGTCCTGCTTTTCCTGCTCGCCGACCTGTTCCGGCGCAGCGCCGGGCATTGCGCCGCTCGCTCCGGCATCCAGCGACGCCTGGCTCACGCCGACCGTCGCGACGAAACCGTGGCCCGGCGTGAAGTCCTCGAAATACAGCTCGTCGCCGAGCGTGACGACGCCGTCGGGCACCGGCATCCGGTATTCCGGTACGCCTTTCAACGCATTGGCCATGTACTCGATCCACACCGGCAGTGCGAGCCCGCCGCCGGTTTCGCGATCGCCGAGGCTGCGCGGATTGTCATAGCCGATCCACGCGATCGCGGTCAGCGTGTGCTGATAGCCGGCAAACCACGCGTCGCGCGAATCGTTGGTCGTGCCTGTCTTGCCGCCGAGATCCGTACGCTTCAGAACGTTCGACTTCGCGCCGGTGCCGCGTTGCGCGACGCTTTGCAAGAGGCTGTTCATCACATACGCGTTGCGCGGTTCGATTGCGTGCGGCGCGCTTTCTCCCGCGATGAGCGGTTGCGCATGCGCGACCACGATGCCGTGCAAATCGGTCACTTCGGCGATCAGATACGGGTTCACGCGATAGCCGCCGTTCGCGAACACCGAGAACGCACCGGCCATCTGCAGAGGCGTGACCTGGCCTGCACCGAGCGCCATCGGTAGATAGGCCGGATGGCGATCGGCGTCGAAGCCGAAACGCGTGATGTATTGCTGCGCGTATTTCGTGCCGATCTGGTTGAGAATCCGGATCGATACGAGGTTCTTCGATTTCTGCAGCGCCGTGCGCATCGTCATCGGACCATCGAACCCGCCCCCGTAATTCTTCGGCTCCCATGCCTGGCCGCCGGTTTCCGCCGCGCTGAAAAAGAGCGGCGCGTCGTTGATGATGGTGGCGGGCGCGAGACCCTTCTCAAGCGAAGCCGAATAGATGAACGGCTTGAAGCTCGAACCGGGCTGACGCCACGCCTGTGTCACGTGGTTGAACTTGTTCTTGTTGAAGTCGAATCCGCCGACCAGCGCGCGAATCGCGCCGTCCTGCGGTACGACCGACACGAAGGCGCCTTCCACCTGCGGCAACTGCGTGATGGTCCAGTTGCCGTCGTCACCCTTGACGACGCGCACGATCGCGCCCGGTCGTACGCGCTGGTTCGGCTGCGCGCGCGGACCGAGTGCAAACGACGCGAAGCGCAGACCGTCGCCTTGCAACGTTGCGACGTTGCCGTCGATAAAAGTGACCTGCACCGCTTTCGGATTCGCCGCCGTTACCACCGCCGCAATGATTTCTCCGTTGTCCGGATGTTCGAGCAGCGCGTCGTCGATGGCCTGCTCGCGGTCGTTGGCGTCGTCGGGAAGATCGATGAATGCTTCGGGGCCACGGTAGCCGTGGCGTCGCTCGTAGTCCATCAAGCCTTTGCGCAGCGCGCGGTAGGCGACGTCCTGATCGGCGGAATCGATCGTCGTCACGACGCTCAGGCCGAGCGTGTAGGCGTCCTCGCGGTACTGCGCGTACATCATCTGGCGCACCATTTCCGCGACGTATTCCGCGTGCACGCTGAACTCCTTGCCCGCGCCCTTCACGATGAGCGGCTGGTGGCTCGCAGCGTCGTACTGCTCCTGCGTGATGTAGCGCAACTCGAGCATGCGCTGCAGGATGTATTCCTGGCGCACCTTGGCGCGTTTCGGATTCACCACCGGGTTATACGCCGACGGCGCTTTCGGCAGACCCGCGAGCATCGCGCATTCGGCGAGCGTCAGGTCCTTCAGATCCTTGCCGAAGTAGACGCGCGCGGCACTCGCAAAGCCGTAGGCGCGCTGGCCGAGATAGATCTGATTCATGTACACCTCGAGAATCTGATCCTTCGACAGCTTCGACTCGATCTTGTACGCGAGCAGCATCTCGTAGATCTTGCGCGTATAGGTCTTCTCGCTCGACAGGAAGAAGTTGCGCGCCACCTGCATCGTGATCGTGCTTGCGCCCTGGGTGGCGTGGCCGTTGGTCAACGCGACAAAACCCGCGCGCGCGATACCGGTCAGATCGACGCCGCCGTGATCGTAGAAGCGCGCGTCTTCGATGGCGAGCACGGCTTTCTTCAGATTGTCCGGCACATCCTGGATACGCACGATGTCACGGCGCTCTTCTCCGAATTCGCCGATCAGCACGTGGTCGGCGGTGTAGATGCGCAGCGGTACCTTGGGCCGGTAATCGGTGAGCGCGTCGAGCGACGGCAGATTGGGTGTCGCGACGACCAGTGCGTAGCCGAGCACGAGCGCAACGCACATGATGCACGCCACGATAAGGCCCACCAACCCGAGGACGAGTTTGAGCCACAGCGGACGCTTGCGCTTTTGCGGCGCGGGCGGCGGAGAGGTGGGAGACGAGGATTGCATATGAACACCAAAAAACAGTCCCGCGATTATAGCCGCCCGATTCGTTTGCTTTCGACATGCTTACTTTGTGGGCTGCTTCGTCCATTCTTTCGCGTCGGGATAGCTCAACTGTAGTCGCTTTGCGGTCCGCTGCGGCGTGCCGTGTGAGTCGTTCCTGTACGGGTCCCTGCGTAGTCCCTGTACGCATTGGCCATCCGGCCGAATGTCGCATGCAGCGTTCGCTTTGCAGAATGTCTTCCGTGATCCGCGCACGAATGGTTCGTCGCGGCAGCCAGGACGGGGGCGCGATGGCATTCAGAAATTCGTTGTTGTTACCGGCGCGGCGCTTTGCGGCCGGCATCGATGTGGGCTCGCTGTCGCTGCGCCTCGTCGTCTTGAGTTCGCGTTCGCGCCGCGACGGCGTTGTGCGGCTTGAACACGTCGCGATTGCGCCGCTCACGGCCGGTGCGATGGCGGGCGCGGAGATCGTCGATCGCGCCGCGGTAGCGCGTGCGCTGCGCGATCTGTTCGCCGGATTGCCGTCCGTCTGTACTGCAGCGACGTTGCGTTGCGCGATGGGGTTGCCGGCGTCGGCGACCCTGATGGCGACGATGCCGCTCGCGCAGCTTGGGGCTGGCGCCGTGCGCTCGGTGCGGCGGCATGCGTTGGGCGAACTGGAGCCCACGGTGCTCGTCGAGGCAGAGCGGATCGCGGGCATCGAGCGACATGCGCTCGCGGTCGACTGGTTTATCGACGACGCGTCGCCTGAGCGGGATCGTGTGACGATCGCGGCGGCCGGACGAATGCATCTCGAAGCACGGGTCGAATGTGCGGCGTCGGCGGGTATCACGTTGACGGCGCTCGATAGCGAGCCGTTTGCCGCGTTGCGCGCATTGCGTTATGCGGCGGGGCGCGAACTCGGTGCGAACGAGCCTTACCTCGCGATCTGGATCGGCGCGGAAGGCGTTCACGGGTGGCGCATCGCAGGCGACGCGATCGACGGTGAAATCCGTTACCCCGCACCTGAATATGACGACTTCGCCGACGCATTGCGCGATCTCGCCGCGGACCATGCGTCGGGTTCCGTGTTGATCGGCGGCGAGGTCGATCTGCTCGATGGGATCGGCTTTTCTACCGCCGATGTCGGCGACGTGCTCGGTTGCACGACACTGCCGTTCGAATGCGCGACGTTCGGCGAGGGCGCGCATCCGTTTGCGCCTGAATTCCTGCATGAGCCGGCATGTACGGTCGCATTCGGTCTCGCGTTGCGCGGCGTGTTCGAATGAAGTTCATGCACGCTCTGTTTGACCGACCGGGCCATACGACGCCAGGCCACCCGTGGATCGGCGGATTCAATCTTGTGCCGTACCGTCGGCGCAACGCCGCATTGGCGCGACGTCGCTGTCTCGCCGAATGCGGTTGCGCGGTGCTGGCTGGCGGTGCATGCGTGTTGTTGCTGACCATGTACCAGAGCTGGCAGCGCACCGGTATCGAGGCGAACCGTGCATCGGTCGAGCGAACGCTTGTGCAACTGTCCGCGCCGCTCGCGGAACAGAATCGGCTGGCTCGCAGCGAAGCCGATGCGCGTTCGAGTGTCGTACACACACGAACGCGGGTCGTGCCGCTCGAGCGTCTGCTCGACATGCTCGATACCTTGAGTAGCGAACCGGCGGGCGGCGTCGTGTTGCAACAGCTGCGGCATCGCGGAGAAGCAACGGAGCTGCTTGCGAGATCGAGTGACCACGCAGCGGCGGCGGCGTGGATCGAGCGGCTCGACAGCGTGCGGGGTGCTGCGAGTGCGGAGGCGAGTGAGTTACGTCGACCGGCGAGTGCCGGGCGCGGAGCGAGCGCTATCGGCGACGGTAGCTTCGAATTCGGAGCGAACGTGCGGTGGATGAAACCGCTCGCTCCATCGGGCGGTGTTACGCATCGGCAGGTTGCATCACGTGCGGGAGGGACGCGATGAATCCGCCGATAACAGCGGGCATTGTCCCGTGGCGAAGCGCTGCAACGTCTCTCGACCACTGGCTGGACCGGTTGCGTGTGCCGCTCGAAGCGTGGAGCGGCGCGCGCCGGCTCGCTGTCGCACTGCTGGTTGCCGTGGGCGTGTTCGTACCGGGTGCACGTAGCTGGAGTGCCGTGGATCTGGGCGGCATCGCAGCAAGCCGCGTCGCACTCGATGACGCGCAGCGCCGCCTCGTATCGGCACGGCATGTACTCGCACAACTGCCTGCGTTACGCGCGCGCGTCGCGGCGAAAGCGCTGCACGGACAACCTGTGGTCTGGACATCCGCGGACGACGTGCGCGCATTTTCGCAACTCGCCGCGCGCAGCGAGCTCGTTCTCGTCTCGCTCGAACCGGGTGCCGCGAGTGGCGAAGGAATCGACGCGATGCGGTCCGTAAAGCTCGCTGCACGCGGCAATTTCGCTCAGATCATGAGGTTCGTGCATGGGTTGACGGGTTTGCCGGTGCTGGTTGTCCCCGCCGATCTGACGGTGAAGCGTCATGACGACGCGCTTGAAATCGCCGCGACGTTGCAGGTGTTCAGCAAGCTCATCCCCGTCGGCGCAGGGCGGGTGACGCCACAGGACGAGATGCTCGACGCGAGCGATGCGCCAATCGACCAGGATGTCGCGCTCCACGATCCTTTTTCGCCACAGCGGATTGGCGGTGTCGACCTGCCGGATGCGATGCGGTTGCGGCTCGTCGGTCTGCTGCGCGACCGCACGCATGGACTTGCACTGGTGGAAACAGCGCAAGGCACGCAGACCGTCGAACCGGGGCAATCGTTCGGCGAGCAACGCGTGACGAAGATCGACGCGCTCGGACTCGCGCTTGCGGCACGCGGTGAGGCTCATCTGCTGACACTTGCCGGGGAACCAGAATGAGCGTGATCTGCAAAACGAGGTATGTCGCGCTGTACGTCCTGATCATCACGAGCGTTATGGTCCCCGCAGCGCGCGCATCGTTACCGCCGCTGCCGGAGCACATGCCGCTCGACGATACGATCGTGCCGTTCGGCGTACCGCCGTTGCCGCGCGATGCGATCGGGGAGGTGGCGAATCCGTCCCAGCTAGACGGCGCGGAGCGTGCTGCCGCGAATGGCGGGGGTAGCGGGGATATCGGAAGCAGGGAGGCGCGTAGCGGCGAGATCGACAGCCCCGCGACGCCTCGTAGCGAAGCGGTACATTCGGGCGCCGCTCGCGATGTACTCGAGGGCCCACCGGTACCGTTGCCGCGCGCGCAACGGATCGCTACCGATGCCGCTACCGATACCGATGAGCCCGGGAGCGGCGTCCCCCCCGATCGCCCGATCACGATGCATTTCCAGAAGGCCGAACTGGGCGCGGTGCTAGATGCATTCGCGCGCTTTACCGGGCTCAATATCGTCTCGAGCGACCAGGTGCGCGGCACGGTATCGCTGCGGCTCGACAAGGTGCGATGGCGAGATGCGTTCGATACGTTGCTCGATGTAAACGGTCTCGCGATGGAACGCCGTGGCAACGTGATCTGGGTTGCGCCGCTCGCGCAACTGGCGACGCGCGAGCGTCAGCGGTTCGAAACTCATGCGCGCACAGCCGACCTTGAACCGCTCGCGAGCCGTGTGTTCGAGTTGCGCTATGCGCGCGCGGACGAAGTGCGTCGTCTATTGAGTGCGTCCGGCAACCAGCGTGTGTTGTCGAAACGCGGCGCGGTCATGGCCGACGCGCGGACCAACCTGCTGTTCGTCACCGATCTAGAAGCGCGGCTTGCACAGATCGCCGATGTGATTGCAATGATTGACCGGCCGACGCGACAGGTGCTGATCGAAGCGCGCATCGTCGAAGGCGAGCGAGGTTTTTCGCGCAACCTGGGCGCACGCATGTTGCTGGCGAATACGCACGAGAGCGGTTCAGGAATGGGAGTGGTCGGCGGCAGCGAAGGCAAGGTCGTCGATCTGTCGGCGCGCCCCCTTTCCGGGTTCGATGCCGCGACCGCGGGCCTGACGCTGTTCGCGGCGCAAGCCACCCGTCTGTTGAATATCGAGCTGAGCGCGCTCGAGGCGGAAGGGCACGGCGAAACCGTATCGAGCCCGCGTGTCGTCACCGCGGACCGCACGAAGGCCATTGTCGAGCAGGGCACCGAGCTGCCGTATCAGGCGAAAGTGGGGCAGGGTGTGTCCGGCGTACAGTTCCGCCGCGCGGGCCTCAAACTCGAGGTCGAACCGCAGATCACACCCGACGGCCGCGTCGTGCTGGACCTCGATGTGGCGAAAGACAGTGTCGGCGAACAGACCGCGGCGGGGCCCGCAATCAACACGAAACACGTGCAGACGCGTGTCGAAGTGGAGGACGGCGGGACGGTATCGATTGGCGGGATTTACGAGCAGGACGAGCGCGACGATGTGACGCGGGTGCCGCTCCTGGGCAAAATACCGGTTTTAGGTGCACTTTTCAGGCATCGGGCCCATCGCCAGCGTAACGGCGAACTGGTCGTTTTCATCACGCCACGCGTCGTGCATGCACCATGAGTGCTCCTGCCCGCCGCGGCCGCAGGCTCGACAAGGCAGTCGCTTTGCCAGTAAGCTGCGGCACGAACTACCGGATTAACCAGAGGATACCGTTGCAAGCGCGGGACGCAGACGCCAATGTCTTTTTTGTAGGGCTCATGGGGGCGGGCAAGACCACGGTG
The DNA here is from genome assembly GCF_007556815.1 of Paraburkholderia megapolitana. Classification (NCBI taxonomy): domain Bacteria; kingdom Pseudomonadati; phylum Pseudomonadota; class Betaproteobacteria; order Burkholderiales; family Burkholderiaceae; genus Paraburkholderia; species Paraburkholderia megapolitana. Next base: position 4,083,181 of record NZ_CP041745.1, on the reverse strand, counting down.
GGCCGGGCGGTGGCACGCCGGCTCGATCGCCCGTTCTTCGATTCGGACCATGAGATCGAGGCGCGCACCGGCGCACGCGTCGCACTGATTTTCGAACACGAAGGCGAGGCCGGTTTTCGCGACCGCGAGGCCCAGGTGATCGGCGATCTGACCGCACGCGAGAACATCGTGCTCGCCACCGGCGGCGGCGCGATTCTACGCCCCGAAAATCGCGAGGCGCTGCGCAATCGCGGTCTCGTGGTTTATCTGCGCGCCAATCCGCACGACCTGTGGATGCGCACGCGGCGCGACAAGAATCGTCCGCTGTTGCAGACCGACGACCCGAAAGCGCGTCTCGAAGCACTCTATGAAGTGCGCGATCCGCTGTACCGCGAATGCGCGCATTTCGTCATCGAAACCGGACGGCCGTCGGTCAACGGGCTCGTCAACATGGTCCTGATGCAACTCGAGCTAGCCGGCGTCACCCGGCATCCTGCGCCATAATCGCAAGCATGATTACCCCCATGATTACCGTCAACGTCGAACTGGGCGAGCGCGCCTATCCCATCCACATCGGTGCCGGTCTGATTGACCAGACGGCACTGTTTGCGCCGCATATCGCCGGTGCATCGGTGACGATCGTCACCAACACGACAGTCGAACCACTCTACGGCGATGCGCTGCGGCGTGCGCTGGCGCCGCTCGGCAAGCAGGTATCGACGGTCGTGCTGCCCGACGGCGAGGTGTACAAGAACTGGGAAACGCTCAATCTGATCTTCGACGCGCTGCTCGGTGCCCGCGCCGACCGCAAGACCACGCTGATTGCGTTGGGCGGCGGTGTGATCGGCGACATGACCGGTTTTGCTGCTGCCAGCTATATGCGCGGCGTGCCGTTTATCCAGGTGCCGACCACGCTGCTGTCGCAGGTCGATTCGTCGGTGGGCGGTAAGACCGGCATCAACCATCCGCTCGGCAAGAACATGATCGGCGCGTTTTATCAGCCGCAGGCGGTCATCGCGGATATCGGCGCGCTGAAGACGCTGCCCGCGCGCGAGCTGGCGGCCGGCGTCGCCGAAGTCATCAAGACCGGCGCGATTGCCGATGCGGCGTTCTTCGACTGGATCGAAGCGAACGTCGGCGCGTTGAACAACTGCGAACCCGAGGCGCTCGCGCAGGCGGTCAAGCGGTCGTGCGAGATCAAGGCATCGGTCGTCGCTGCGGACGAGCGCGAAGGCGGCCTGCGAGCGATCCTGAACTTCGGCCACACGTTCGGCCACGCGATCGAAGCCGGGCTCGGCTACGGCGAATGGCTGCACGGCGAGGCGGTGGGCTGCGGCATGGTGATGGCGGCTGACCTGTCGGTGCGGCTCGGCCACCTGGACGAAGCCGCGCGACGGCGTCTCGTCGACGTGATCGCGGCCGCGCATCTGCCCACTCGCGCACCGGCGCTCGGCGCCGACCGCTATGTCGAACTGATGCGCGTCGACAAGAAGGCCGAAGCGGGCGAGATCAAGTTCATCCTGCTGAAGCGTTTTGGTGAGACGCTGATCGCCCGGGCCCCTGACGACACCGTGAACGCGACGCTCGCGGCTGCCATCTAGCCGACGCAGCAGCGGCAGCAAGCACGCTTCACACGGTGCCCACCTCTTGATGCGGAGAAACCGGTGAGCGACACCCGCAGCAACCTGCCGACCGACTCGCGCGAACCCGATACCGATCGGCCGCGCGTAGCACCCGCAATCATCACGCCAAGCGTCGACGCACTCGAGGCGCATCTCGCGCCCTATGCGGCGCATTCATCGCAGTCGCGTGGGCGCCGTTACCCGGAAGCTGCACCGGCTGCGCGCACCGAGTTTCAACGCGACCGCGACCGTATCGTGCATTCGACGGCATTCCGCCGGCTCGAGTACAAGACCCAGGTGTTCGTCAATCACGAAGGCGACCTGTTCCGCACGCGTCTCACGCATAGCCTCGAGGTGGCCCAGATCGCGCGATCGGTAGCCCGCAACCTGCGCGTCAACGAAGATCTCGTCGAAGCCATTTCGCTGGCCCACGATCTTGGTCACACGCCGTTCGGCCATGCCGGTCAGGACACACTGAACGAATGCATGCGTGAGCACGGCGGCTTCGAGCACAACCTGCAGAGCCTCGCGGTGGTCGACGATCTGGAAGAACACTACGGCGCGTTCGACGGGCTGAACCTGTGTTTCGAAACGCGTGAGGGCATCCTGAAGCATTGCTCGCGCGAGAACGCGCGCCGCCTGGGCGAACTTGGCGAGCGCTTTCTGAACGGACATCAGCCGTCGATCGAAGCGCAGATTGCCAATCTCGCCGACGAGATCGCCTACAACAATCATGACGTCGACGACGGCTTGCGCTCGGGGCTGCTCACCATCGAGCAGCTGTCCGAGGTCGCGTTATGGCAGGTGCATTACGAGGCGGCGCGCGGCGACTATCCGCAGATCGAAGGACGGCGGCTCGTGCACGAGACGGTGCGCAGAATCATCAATACGCTGATCGTCGATCTGATCGATACCACCGCGCGCCAGCTCGAACGCCATGCGCCGACATCGCTGGACGACGTGCGGGCGGCACCCCCGCTGGTCGCACACAGCGAGGTCGTGGCGGCGCAGGCCGGCGAGCTGAAGCGCTTCCTGTTCAAGAACCTGTACCGGCACTACCGCGTGATGCGTATGGCGAACAAGGCGAGGCGTGTGATCGCCGGGTTGTTCGACGCATTCACGGACGATTCGCGGTTATTGCCGCCGGCCTATCAGGCGAAGGATGCCGCCGCGCAGCCGCGGCTGATTGCTCATTACATCGCCGGTATGACGGACCGGTACGCGCTGAAGGAATACCGGCGGTTGTTCGTCGTGGACGACAACTAGGCGCGCGGAAACGCGCCCGGGGGCGCGCCCCACGCGTCTGGTCCCACCCGTGATTCAGCTCAGCCGGTATAGCGCGCCCTAGCGCGATCGCGCGAGCAGCGCACCGGTCAGCAACGCCAGTCCACCCACCACAGCGATCGTGCGCCACGGATTCTCATGCACGTAATCGTCGGCATCCGCGAGCACGTTTTCGGCGTGTTCGCGCACAGCCTCGCGGGTTTCCTGCAGACGTACGCGGGCCGCTTCGAGCCGCTTGCGCAATTGCTCGCGCAATACCTTCGCGTCGGCCTGGGTGCCGTCCGCCAGCGTTTCTTCGAGTTCCGACATCAGCGAACGTAGTTCGCCGGCGACATCTTCGGCGGCATCGCGGCTGTGGCGTGCGATGCGGCGGGCGCGCCGGCTCGTGGTGGTCCAGGATTCGCCGATGGCATCTCGCGTGTTCGGTAGTGCAGTCATGGTTGCTCCGTCGATGGAAGATGGATGTGCATGGGAACGCCCGGATTTGCAGCAGGGTTCCTTGCGAGCAACCTCAGACGTTGCAACTTCGGTGCCTGACCCGCGCAGAAGGGCGTACGGCCTGCCCATCGGACATTGGGCAGACAAGCCGGCGGAGCAACGACAACTCCAGCCCGGCAGAATTTTCATCCCTGGCGCCGACGATGGTCAAAATTACAATGGATTTCATATGCATGCGGCACATGCGCCATAGGCATAGAATCCAGAAAACAAAACGCCGCCACGAAGTGACGGCGTTTGAATGTGCCGGGGCGGTGCAGCAAACCCGGCAGCAGGAAAGCGGGTCGCGCTAGAACACGTAGCCGATCTTGGCGTAGGTCACGATCGGGTTCAGCTTGATCTTCGCCTGCGACTCCACACTGCCGCCAACCGGCGTTGCATTCGGCGTATGCAGCGTGGCCGTCACGCTGAGCGGAATGTACGACACCGAGATGCCCGCGAACCAGTGCTTGGTGATCGCGTAATTGAAGCCGAGGTTAAACACCGGCGCCCAGGAACGATCTGTCGACACGGAGGTCGGACCATGCAGCACGCCTTGCTCGAACGCGGTATTAGTGATCTTCGCGTCGGTGAACCAGACGTACGTTGCACCGATACCCACATACGGACGGAATTTCGCCTGAGCATCGAAGAAGTGATACTTGAACAGCACCGCCGGGCTCCATTGCTTCGCCGAGCCGAGCTGGCCGAACTGCGAAAAGCTGCCTTCGCCGAGCAGGTTGAACTTGGGCGGAATGCCGAGTTCCGCTTCGGCAGCGATATGGTCGGTGATGAAGTAACCGATACTCCCGCCCAGCGTGTCGGACGAATCGATGCCGGCGCCAGTGCCTGGCTGGCTTTGATTGATAGGCGTGCCGCCAATCGAGAGTACCTTCAACGGATCACTGCTGTCCTGTGGCGCCAGATGGAACCAACCCGTGGTGAGGTAGATGCTTCCAGCCGATTGCGCATGAGCGCCCGTGATGCAGGCAAGCGCTGCAATCCCCGTTATGGCCTGTTTTAATTTCATGTGTGCTCCTCCTGAAAAAGCCCGCTCATTATGACCACAACGTTTCAAACAAACCATACGCTGCAGTTAGAGCATTTTCCCTAAGCGCCAGGCGGTTTCCGGCTCAGCCGCATTGCGCCGAATCTAGCGCTCAGGCGGTTCTTCGGACCCTCGGGTATATACCAACGCGACTATTGGATAATCCAGCATGGCACGGCTTGCACGTCTTTATGTTCCTGACCAGCCGCAGCACGTGATTCTGCGCGGACTCGACCAGCAGCCCGCATTTGTCGACGACCAGGATTACGAGCTCTTCATCGATTGCCTGAAGGCGGCCTCGCGCGATCACCGGCTGGCGATTCACGCGTATGCGCTGATGCCCGGCGCGGTCCAGCTGCTCGTCACCCCCGCCGACGAAGCGAGCCTGCCGAAGGCGATGCAGGCTGTCGGCCGCCGCTATGTGGCGCACTTCAACCGCCGCTATGCACGGCGCGGCACCTTGTGGGAAGGACGCTATCGCGCGACTGTGATCGAGGGCGAGCGCTACTTCCTGCTGGCGAGCCGCGTAGTCGAGCTGTGCCCCGTGCGTACCCAGCTCGTGAGCGCGGCGGAAGACTACCGCTGGTCGAGCTACCGGCATCACATCGGGCTGACACTCGATAGCCTCATCACCGATCACCCGCTGTACTGGTCGCTCGGCAACACGCCGTTTGAACGGCAGCGCGCGTATCGCGACCTGTGCGAACAACCGCTCGACGAACGCGAAGCCAGCCAGCTCCAGCAAGCCACGCTCAAGGGTTGGGTGCTGGGCGGCGAGTCGTATCGCGAGTGGGCGGCGCGGGCGGCCAACCGGCGCGTGTCGCCGCTGCCCCGCGGACGGCCGCGCAAGGTGCGCGAAACGCCGCAAACCCAGTAAGCCGCGCCGGACCGGCGGCAGATACGAAAGACGGCATCTCCGCATGCCGTTTTCTTTTGCACCGTTTCGATATGGCACCGATTAAAAATCAAAATCATGCACCATCACGATAATAGGTGCCCGATCATCACGTTTTATTTGCTATTCCCTTGATTCGTCGCGTATATTCCGAATTCTGGCGGTTCCCCGGCACACAAAGCTGGAAGCCCGATCGCCCGCGTAGCTGCACACCGGCACAGCGGAAGGCGAAAACAACAAATGGTTAAACGGCCGCCCCGGCCCCTTTCAGACGGTGTCCCCATGAACGACCCCCTGCAACCGACTTCGTCGGTGCCCGCTGCGCAAGGTCTGTACGACCCGCAAAACGAACACGACGCCTGTGGCGTCGGCTTCGTCGCTCATATCAAGGGCAAGAAAAGCCACGAGATCATTCAGCAAGGCCTGAAGATCCTGGAAAACCTCGATCACCGCGGCGCAGTCGGCGCCGATCCGCTGATGGGCGACGGCGCGGGCATCCTGATCCAGATTCCCGATGGCTTCTATCGCGAGGAAATGGCGAAGCAGGGCGTGACGCTGCCGCCGTCCGGCGAATACGGCGTCGGCATGATCTTCCTGCCGAAAGAACACGCCTCGCGCCTCGCGTGCGAGCAAGAACTCGAGCGCACCGTGAAAGCGGAAGGCCAGGTCGTGCTGGGCTGGCGCGATGTGCCGGTCGACCACGCCATGCCGATCTCGCCGACGGTGAAGGCGAGCGAGCCGCTGATCCGCCAGATCTTCATCGGTCGCGGCAAGGACATCATGGTGACCGACGCGCTCGAGCGGAAGCTTTACGTGATCCGCAAGACCGCGAGCCACCGCATCCAGGCGCTCAAGCTCAAGCACGGCAAGGAATACTTCGTGCCGTCGTGCTCGGCGCGCACCGTCGTCTACAAGGGACTGCTGCTGGCCGGTCAGGTCGGCGTGTACTACCGCGACCTGCAGGACGAGCGCGTCGTGTCGGCGCTCGCGCTTGTGCACCAGCGCTTCTCGACCAACACATTCCCGGCCTGGGAACTCGCTCACCCGTACCGGATGATTGCTCACAACGGCGAAATCAACACCGTGAAGGGCAACGTCAACTGGCTGAACGCACGCACCGGCGCGATCGCGAGCCACGTGCTCGGCGACGATCTGCCGAAGCTGTGGCCGCTCATTTACCCGGGCCAGTCGGACACGGCATCGTTCGATAACTGTCTCGAACTGCTCGTGATGGCCGGCTACCCGCTCGTGCACGCGGTGATGATGATGATCCCCGAAGCGTGGGAACAGCACACGCTGATGGACGACAACCGCCGCGCGTTCTACGAGTACCACGCCGCGATGATGGAGCCGTGGGACGGCCCCGCCGCGATCGCGTTCACCGACGGTCGTCAGATCGGCGCGACGCTCGACCGTAACGGTCTGCGTCCGGCGCGCTACATCATCACCGACGACGACCTCGTCATCATGGCGTCGGAATCGGGCGTGCTGCCCATTCCCGAATCGAAGATCGTCAAGAAGTGGCGTCTGCAGCCAGGCAAGATGTTCCTGATCGACATGGAGCACGGCCGCATCATCGACGACAAGGAACTGAAGGACAACCTCGCGAACGCGAAGCCGTACAAGAGCTGGATCGATGCCGTGCGGATCAAGCTCGACGAGATCGAGCCGAAGGCCGAAGATATCGTCACGGAACGCCGCGAAGCCGCTGCGCTGCTCGATCGTCAGCAGGCGTTCGGCTATACGCAAGAAGACCTCAAGTTCCTGATGGCGCCGATGGCGCAGGCGGGCGAGGAAGCGGTCGGCTCGATGGGCAACGACTCGCCGCTCGCGGTGATGTCGAACAAGAACAAGACGCTGTATCACTACTTCAAGCAGCTGTTCGCCCAGGTGACAAACCCGCCGATCGATCCGATCCGCGAGAACATGGTGATGTCACTGGTGTCGTTCGTCGGTCCGAAGCCGAACCTGCTCGACACGAACAACATCAACCCGCCGATGCGGCTCGAAGTGTCGCAGCCGGTGCTCGACTTCAAGGACATCGCGAAGATCCGCGCGATCGATCAATACACGGGCGGCAAGTTCAGTTCGTACGAACTGAACATCTGCTACCCGGTGGCCTGGGGCAAGGAAGGCATCGAGGCGCGTCTCGCGTCGCTGTGCGCCGAAGCCGTCGATGCCGTGAAGTCCGGCTACAACATGCTGATCGTGTCGGACCGCAAGACCGATCGCGACAACGTCGCGATTCCGGCGCTGCTCGCCACGGCCGCGATTCACACGCATCTCGTGCAGCATGGTCTGCGCACGAGCGCGGGCCTCGTTGTCGAAACCGGCTCCGCGCGTGAAACCCATCACTTCGCGCTGCTCGCGGGCTACGGCGCGGAAGCCGTGCACCCGTACCTTGCGCTCGAAACGCTCGCGCAGTTCGCAGCGGGTCTGAAGGGCGACCTGTCGGCGGACAAGGCGATCTACAACTTCACGAAAGCCGTCGGCAAGGGCCTGCAAAAGGTCATGTCGAAGATGGGCATTTCGACCTACATGTCGTACACCGGCGCGCAGATTTTCGAAGCAGTCGGTCTTGCCGAAGAACTGGTCACAAAGTACTTCAAGGGCACGGCGTCGAAGGTCGGCGGCATTGGCCTGTTCGATGTCGCGGAAGAAGCAATCCGTCTGCATCGCGACGCGTTCGGCGACAACCCGGTCCTCGCGACCATGCTCGATGCGGGCGGCGAATACGCGTATCGCGTGCGCGGCGAAGACCATATGTGGACGCCCGATGCAATCGCCAAGCTGCAGCATTCGGCACGCAGCAACTCGTATCAGACGTATAAGGAATACGCGCATCTGATCAACGATCAGACGAAGCGTCACATGACCTTCCGCGGCCTGTTCGAGTTCAAGGTCGATCCGATGAAGGCGATTGCCCTCGACGACGTCGAGTCGGCGAAGGACATCGTCAAGCGCTTCGCAACGGGCGCGATGTCGCTCGGTTCGATCAGCACAGAAGCGCATACGACGCTCGCGATTGCGATGAACCGCATCGGCGGCAAGTCGAACACCGGTGAAGGCGGCGAGGACGAAAACCGCTATCGCAACGAACTGCGTGGCATTCCGATCAAGAACGGCGACACGCTGAAGTCGATCATCGGCGACGAGATCGTGCGCGACATTCCGCTGAAGGACGGCGATTCGCTGCGCTCGAAGATCAAGCAGGTCGCATCGGGCCGTTTCGGCGTGACGGCGCAGTATCTTGCTTCGGCCGACCAGATCCAGATCAAGATGGCGCAGGGCGCGAAGCCCGGCGAAGGCGGTCAGTTGCCGGGCCACAAGGTGTCCGAATACATCGGCAAGCTGCGCTACTCGGTGCCGGGCGTCGGCCTGATTTCGCCGCCGCCGCACCACGACATCTATTCGATCGAAGACCTTGCACAGCTGATTCACGATCTGAAGAACGTGAACCCCGCCGCAAGCATTTCCGTGAAGCTGGTGTCGGAAGTGGGTGTCGGCACGGTTGCCGCTGGTGTTGCGAAGGCGAAGGCCGACCACGTCGTGATCGCCGGTCATGATGGCGGCACCGGCGCGTCGCCGCTATCGTCGCTCAAGCACGCCGGCACGCCGTGGGAACTCGGTCTCGCCGAAACGCAGCAGACGCTGGTGCTGAACCAGTTGCGCGGCCGCATTCGCGTGCAGGCCGACGGCCAGATGAAGACCGGTCGCGACGTCGTGATCGGCGCGCTGCTCGGCGCCGACGAATTCGGATTCGCGACTGCGCCGCTCGTCGTCGAAGGCTGCATCATGATGCGCAAGTGCCATCTGAACACCTGCCCGGTCGGCGTTGCGACGCAAGACCCGGTGCTGCGCGCGAAATTCCAGGGTCAGCCGGAACACGTCGTCAACTTCTTCTTCTTTATCGCCGAAGAAGTGCGCGAGATCATGGCGCAACTCGGCATCCGCAAGTTCGACGATCTGATCGGCCGCGCGGACCTGCTCGATATGAAGAAGGGCATCGAGCACTGGAAGGCGAAGGGTCTCGATTTTTCGAAGGTGTTCTATCTGCCACAGGTTCCGGCCGAGGTTGCGCGTCTGCACGTCGACACGCAGGATCACGGCCTCGAGCGCGCACTCGACCACACGCTGGTCGAGAAGGCGAAAGCCGCACTCGAGAAGGGCGAGCACGTTTCGTTCATCCAGCCGGTGCGCAACGTGAACCGCACGGTCGGTGCGATGTTGTCGGGTCTCGTCGCGAAGAAGTACGGCCACGAAGGTCTGTCCGACGACACGATCCACATCCAGTTGAAGGGCACGGCCGGTCAGAGCTTCGGCGCGTTCCTCGCGAAGGGCATCACGCTCGATCTCGTCGGCGACGGCAACGACTACGTCGGCAAGGGCCTGTCGGGCGGGCGCATCATCATTCGCCCGACCAACGATTTCCGCGGCAAGTCAGAAGAAAACATCATCTGCGGCAACACGGTGATGTACGGCGCGATCGAAGGTGAAGCATTCTTGCGCGGTGTCGCCGGTGAGCGTTTCTGCGTGCGCAATTCGGGTGCGACGGCGGTAGTCGAAGGCACCGGCGATCACGGTTGCGAATACATGACGGGCGGCACAGTGGTCGTGCTCGGCGAAACCGGGCGCAACTTTGCGGCCGGCATGTCGGGCGGCGTCGCATACGTGTACGACCCGGACAACACGTTCGCGGGCAAGTGCAACAAGGCGATGGTCGCGCTCGATCCGGTGCTGCAACAGGCCGAACAGGAACGAACCGTCGATCGCGCACTGTGGCATACCGGCCAGACCGACGAAGCGTTGCTGAAGGGGTTGATCGAACGTCACTTCCAGTTCACGGGCTCGACGCGTGCGAAGGCGCTGCTCGAAAACTGGGACGCGGCGCGCCGCCAGTTCGTGAAGGTGTTCCCGACCGAATACAAGCGTGCGCTGGGTGAAATGGGCGCGAAGAAGGCCAGCAAGGAAGTGCTCGCGGCCTGATCCGACTCCACACCGACTATATAACCCGCTGATGTGCCGCCGCATTCGATGCGGCGGACACCGCTCCCCTCACTCGATACAGATAGACACGAGAACCACATGGGCAAGGCAACCGGCTTTCTCGAGTTCGAACGCCGCCACGAGGCGTACGAAGCTCCGCTCACACGTGTGAAGCACTACAAGGAATTCGTCGCCGCATTGAGCGATGACGAAGCGAAGATTCAGGGCGCACGTTGCATGGACTGCGGCATTCCGTTTTGCAACAACGGCTGCCCGGTGAACAACATCATCCCGGACTTCAACGACCTGGTGTTTCATCAGGACTGGAAGACGGCGATCGACGTGCTGCATTCCACCAATAATTTCCCCGAGTTCACGGGCCGCATCTGCCCGGCACCGTGCGAATCGGCGTGCACGCTCGGCATCAACGACGACCCCGTCGGCATCAAGTCGATCGAGCACGCGATCATCGACAAGGCGTGGTCCGAAGGCTGGGTTGCGCCGCTGCCGCCGAAGCACAAGACCGGCAAGAAGGTTGCCGTGGTCGGGTCAGGTCCTGCAGGCCTCGCCGCCGCGCAACAACTCGCACGTGCGGGCCACGACGTGACGGTGTTCGAGAAGAACGACCGGATCGGCGGATTGCTGCGTTATGGTATCCCCGACTTCAAGCTCGAAAAGTGGCTGATCGATCGGCGCATGCGCCAGATGGAAGCGGAAGGCGTGACGTTCCGCCCGAACGTGTTCGTCGGCAAGGATGCGCTGCCGGCGCATATCGGCAACACCGCGAAGGAAACCGTCACACCTGAAGAACTGAAAGAACAGTTCGATGCGATCGTGATTTCGGGCGGTTCGGAAACGCCGCGCGATCTGCCGGTACCGGGCCGCGAACTCGCCGGCATTCACTACGCGATGGAGTTCCTGCCGCAGCAGAACAAGATCAATGCCGGCGACAAGGTCGTCGATCAACTGGTCGCGAAGGGCAAGCATGTCGTCGTGATCGGTGGTGGCGATACGGGCTCCGATTGCGTCGGTACGTCGAACCGGCACGGTGCGAAGGGCGTCACGCAGTTCGAATTGTTGCCGCAGCCGCCGGAAGAAGAGAACAAGCCGCTCGTCTGGCCGTACTGGCCGATCAAGCTGCGCACGTCGTCGTCGCACGAAGAAGGGTGCGAGCGCGACTGGGCGGTCGCGACCAAGCGTTTCGAAGGCAAGAACGGCAAGGTCGAGAAGCTGGTGGCGGTGCGTGTCGAATGGAAGGACGGCAAGATGCAGGAAGTGCCGGGTTCCGAGTTCGATATGAAGGCCGATCTCGTGCTGCTCGCGATGGGCTTCACGCAGCCGGTGTCGCCGGTGCTCGAAGCGTTCGGCGTCGACAAGGACGCGCGCGGCAACGTGCGTGCGGCTACCGAAGGCGACAAGGCGTACTACACGTCGGTGGACAAGGTTTTCGCGGCGGGCGATATGCGTCGCGGCCAGTCGCTCGTCGTGTGGGCGATTCGCGAAGGCCGGCAATGTGCGCGTTCGGTCGATGCGTACCTGATGGGACATTCGGATCTGCCGCGCTGAAGCCGAAGCTGAATCTGGCAGCGGCGCTGCCGCGTTCACGAGTTGCAGGAACAGGTGGAGACGACAGCGTAGTACGAGACAAAACCGGGCGCCCGTGAGGGCGACCCGGTTTTTTTACGATGTATCAACGAAGCAACCGCCGCAAATTACGCGCGCCGATAGCGCGCAAGCGTAAGCCCGTCGAGATCGATCTCCGGTGTGCGCTGCGTGATCAGATCGGCGACGACGCGCGCGGAGCCGAGCGACATCGCCCAGCCCGTTGAACCGTGTCCGAGATTGATCCACAGGTTGTCGACACCCGATGGCCCGAGCAGTGGTGCGCCATCCGGTGTCATTGGCCGGCGTCCTACCCAGAAGTGCGCGGACGATGGTTTTGCCGCATGCGGAAACCAGTCGTCGAGGACTTTCATCAGCGTATGCAGCGCCTGTTCGCGCAGCGTCGCGCGGGCATTGCCGAGTTCGGCGGTGCCGGCTACGCGCAGGTTGGTACCGAAGCGCGTGATCGCCGTCTTCAGCGATTCGTCCATCAGAGCAGCGCGCGGTGCCTTTTCGTCATCGATAACCGGCAGCGTCGCCGAGTAGCCCTTCACCGGATAGAGCGGCACCTTCACGCCGAGCGGCGCGAGCAGTGCCGCACTGTCGACACCGAGCGCAACCACCACCGCATCCGCCGCCAGCGTCTCGCTGCCGCGCGCACTGTCGATACGCACACCACGCACCGCACCACCTTGCACGTCGAGCGCGCCGACGCTGGTTTCGAAGCGAAACCGCACACCGGCTCTTTCGCACAGCATGCGCAGCTCGCGTGTGAAGCGCGCGCAATCGCCGGCTTCATCGTCCGGCAGATACAGACCGGAAACCGGCGTTTCGCGCGCCCAGCGCAAGCCCGGTTCGATCTGCACGCATTCGGCGGCGCTCACTTCACGATGCGCGATACCGGCATCGCGCAGCACCGCAAGCGAAGGCTGCGCAAGTTCGACGTCGTAGTCGCTGCGAAAGAGCTGCAGATAACCTTTGCTACGCCCGTACTCGAACGGATAGCGCGTGCGGAATTCCTGCAGACACGCGCGGCTGTAGTACGCGACACGCTGCATCCGTTGTTTGTTCACGCGAAACCGCGCGAGATCGCATTCGCGCAGCCAGCGCGCGATCCAGCGCCATTGCGCCGGGTCGAGCGTGGGCCGGAAGATCAGCGGTGAAGCTGGCTTGAACAGATACTTGGCGATCTTCGCGGGCATACCGGGCGCGGCCCACGGCGTGACGTAGCCGGGTGCGATTACTCCCGCGTTGCCGAAGCTTGTGGACAACGCGACATCGACTTCGCGTTCGATGACCGTGACTTCGCACCCCTGCTCGCGCAGAAAAAAGGCTGTCGAGACGCCGATCACGCCACCACCCAGTACGATCGTATGCATAGCGTTGGCGCGTGAATCAGGCGATGGTAGGAGCTTCGGTGAGCGACTTGCCTTTGGTTTCCGGCAGGCACAGTGCCGACACGATGACGAGCAGATAACCCGAACCGGCGACGACCCCCATCGCTTTCACGAGCGTCGTTGTCTGCGATAGCGTACCGACGAGAATCGGGAAGAACGAGCCGATACCGCGTCCGAGGTTGTAGCAGAAGCCCTGACCCGAGCCGCGGATCGCACTCGGATACAACTCCGACAGATACGCGCCAACGCCGGCGAAGATCCCTTGCACGACGATGCCGAGCGGAAAGCCGAGCAGCAGCATCATGCTGTCGGTGACCGGCAGCATTGTGTAGACCATGCCGAGCACGAACGACCCGATTGCGAACAGCACGAACGATGCGCGCCGCCCGATCCGGTCGCACAGGATGGAACCGACGATATAGCCGCAGAACGAACCGGTAATCAGCACGACGAGATAACCGCTCGTATTGAACACCGACAGATGCCGCACGGTCTTCAGATAGGTCGGCAGCCATGTCGTGATTGCGTAGTATCCACCGAGCATACCGGTGCACAACGCGCTGCCGAGCAGCGTGGTTTTCAGATGCGGGAACGAAAAAATCTGCAGGAAATGCGAGGTGTCGAAACCGCTTTCGCGCGCGCGGCGGGTGGCTACATAGATATCCGGGTCGCTGACATTGCGGCGGATGTAGAGGATCCACAGCGCGGGCGCGAGACCGATCCAGAAGCATGCGCGCCACGCGAGCTGCTCGGGCAGCAGTGCGAAGAATGCCCAGTACAGGATCGCAGCCGCACCCCAACCGAACGACCAGCTGCTCTGCACGGTACCGACTGCTTTCGCGCGATGCTGCGGCGAGCGGATCGTCTCGGCCATCATGATCGTCACCACCGACCACTCGCCGCCAAAACCGAAACCCTGCAGCGTGCGGGTGGTGAGCAGTTGCCAGAACGAATGCGTGAAGCCGGATAGACACGTGAAGACCGCGAACGTCGCGATAGTCCACTGCAGCACGCGCACACGCCCGTAGCGGTCAGCGAGAATGCCGGCGATCCAGCCGCCCAGTGCCGATGAGATCAGCGAACTCGTCGCGATCATGCCCGCTTCGCTTTTCGACATGCCCCATGCGGCGATCAGGGTTGGGATCAGGAACGAGTAGATCATGAAGTCGAACGCATCGACTGCATAACCGCCGAAACCCGCATACAGCGTGCGTCGCTCGCGCGGCGTCAACTCGGTGAACCACTGGAATGATCCCATTCTGTCTCTTCTCCTCCTGTCCCGCACGGGGGGCGGCCTGCGCCGGGGTGGTCGGTATTTTACGGCGCGTTATTGTGTGTAAGCCATCTGGAACAAAAAAGAACCGTGCTGTAGCAAGGTTTTGCGGGCAATGAGCGAGCGACCCGGCGCACACGGGCGATCCGGCGCAGGAACTTTCCTTACCGTTTGTTGCTCTGTAATCTCGATTTTCACGATTGCCGGTAAACTGCCTGTCGACGTGTGCGCTGCACGCGGCCTTCGACTTCCTTTGCGCACCCGCGCTTACCCCGGACGGCTCGAACATGAATCCCACTGCGACAGCGCGCGCTTTACCCCCCGGCGACCGACCACAGCCCGGCCCGGCGCGGCGTTCCGCGCAGGTCGACAACGGCCGGCGCTCGCTGCTGAAGGGCGCCGCCGGCCTGTTTGCGCTGTCGGGCTTCACGGGCACGCTGCTGACAGGCTGCGGCGGCGCGGTCGATGCCGACACGTCCACCACGCCGCGCATCGCTTCGGTGGAGAATTTCCGCGATGTGAGCGGGCCGGCCGACGGTTACACGACCGTCGATGGCGCGCGTGTGCAGCGCGGCCGCTTCTACCGCTCTGGCGCGCTGACGCTCACCGCTTCCGACAAGGCCACGCTCGACACGCTCGGCATCACTGTCGATTACGACCTGCGCACGCCCGCCGAAATCGCCGCCGCACGCGACGTCGTACCGGTAGGCGCTGCCTATGTGAACTTCAATATCGACGGCACGTCCGAGCCGCCCGCGCTGCTACCCGCCACGTCTACCGATGCCGTCGCGATGATGGAGGCCCAATGGCGCAGCTTCGTGAGCGGCGAGGCACAGCGCGCGGGCTTTGGCGCACTGCTGACGCGGCTCGCCAGCACGACCGGCGCGCAGCTCTTTCACTGCGACGACGGCAAGGACATCACCGGCTGGGTGGCCGCCGTGCTGCTCAGCGTGGCAAACGTGCCGTTCGACGTCGTGATGCAGGACTATCTCCTGACGAATACGTATAACGCGGCATCGACCCAGACGAGCCTCGCGGTGATGCGTGTGCAGCACGGCGAGGCCGCTGCTGCAGCCGCCGCGCCGCTCTATGCCGCGCAGGCGAGCTTCCTGCAGGCTGCCGTCGATCAGGTGCAGGCGAGCTACAGCACGATGAACGGCTATCTGACCGCGGGCCTTGGGTTGTCGCAGGCGACAGTGGCACGCTTGCGCGCGCGGCTCGTTAGCTGACCTGATCTGGTCTGATTTGACCGGATTGGCGCAGCAAGGCCACGTCCGCAGTCGACCTTCGTCGTCGCGTAAAGCGTCGTACAGCGTAAAAAAGGCCCGATTGCCGTGCCGGGCGAATCGGACCGAGGGGAATAGCTCAACGAGCCAGCGCCGACTATACGCGCGGCTGGCGCCGTAAATGGCCATCGGTAAACCCACGTAAGCAACGCGCGCGGCGACGTAAGAGTCCGCAATTCTCAGGGATAAGCGAGCGCCTTCGTGCGCTCCGGGCGTTCGGGTCGTTCCGCTCGCTCGATCCGGTCCGGCCGCTCCGGTCGGAGGTCCTGCGCGACCGGCAACACGATTCGCACCCACAGCCCGCCTTCCGGGTGGTTGCCCACATCGCAGCGACCACCGCGATCATGCGCAAGCCGCGCGACGATCGCCAGACCCAGCCCGCAATGCCCCTCTCCGCCACGCGCTGCATCGAGCCGCACGAACGGCTTCATCGCCGCCGCAATCCGGTCTTCGGCAATGCCCGAACCGTGATCGTGCACGCTGACGATCCAGTGACGTCCGTCGCGCGAGGTCGCGATGTCGACGGGCGGCGCGCCGTGTTCGAGCGCGTTATCGACGAGATTCGTGATCAGGCGGTCGAGCGTCGTGCGCGGCAGCGTGAAGGCCGGGCCGGCCTGCAGGTCGAGTGAGAAGAGCGGTTCGTCATCGAGCGATTCACCGGACGAAAACTGCTCGCGCAGGAACGTATCGACTTCGACTGGCGGCCCGGCATCGGCGGCCTGGCCTGCGAACTCCAGAAACTGCTGGACGATGTTAGTCAACGAATCGATGTCGCGGATGAAGTCGGCGCGATCGCGCTCCGACGTGAGCACGCTCGCGCGCAGTTTCAGACGCGTGAGCGGCGCTTTCAGATCGTGGGCGACGCCGGCGAGCATGACCGCCTGATCGTCGTCGGCTTCGTTCAGGCGCCGCATCATGCCGTTGAACGAACCGATCAGATCGACGAGTTCGCGCGGCCCCTGTTCGCCGATTGGCTCCGGCCGCGCGCCATCGCCGAACGCTCGGGCCGCGCCCGCGACACGCGACAGCGGCCGCTGGATCTGCCACGCGGCCACCAGCGACAGGATCAGTGCGGCGATCAGCATCGTGCCTGCCGCGAGCAGAAAGCGCGGCGGCGGTGGAATGTCGACCGGCGCGACGATCCACATCGGCTTGTCGGGAAAGCGAACCCAGATGCGCGGCGGGTGTGCATCGTCGGCGACGATCTGCGTGCCGGCCGGCAGGTTGTCGAGCAGATGCTGGCGCAACTCGACGAGCGGCGGCTGGATCGGAGTGCGCAGATGCACGGCGCCCGGCATGTTCCAGGTCGGCACGAGATGCACGCGCAACGCGGGCGCGAGTTCCGCGCCGCTCGACGATTCACCGTTCGCGGCATGCAGCACGAGCAGCATGCCGCGCGCAAAACCGTCGATCTCGTGCCGCGGCGGCTGCCGCACGACCAGCACGAACCAGCCGGCCTGAATCGCGAACAGCACGACCGTCGACATCAGCGCCATGCGGCCAAACAGCGTATTCAACGGATTTCTCATGAGCCTGCCGCTGCTTCGTTCGCGTTACGGTCGGGGACGGCGGCACTCGAATCGTTTTCTGCGCCGTCGAGATCCGGATCCGATGCATCCGGCACGAACACATAGCCGCGGCTGCGCACGGTCTGCACGTAGCGCGGATTCGAAGGATCGTCCTCGATCACGCGACGCAGCCGCCAGATCGGCACATCGAGGCTGCGATCGCGAAACGCGAGGTCGTCGCGATGGACGAGATCGTGGATCAGTGCGCGCGACAGCACCTTGTACGGATTCGTGCTGAAGATCTTCAGGAGCGCGAACTCGCTGTCGCGCAGCGCGACGCGCGTGCCGTCGTGCAGCAGCGTGCGGGTCGCGTAGTCGAGTTCGAACGGACCGAAGCGATAGCGTTCGCGTACTTCAGGCGCGCTCGAAGTGACCGGACCGCGTCGACGCAGCACCGCGTGAATGCGCACGAGCAGCTCGCGCGGATCGTAGGGTTTCGTGATGTAGTCGTCGGCGCCGAGCGACAGACCTGCGATGCGGTCGGCCACCGTGCCGCGCGCGGACGCGAAGATCACAGGGATGTCGTCGCCGGCCTCGCGCAACGCGGTGAGCGCGCGCAGCCCGTCGGTCTTCGGCATCATGATGTCGAGCACCACCACCGACGGCCGCTCGCGTTCGAGCCGCCGTTTCAGATGGGTGCCATCGTGCAGCACGGAGACGTCGAGCCCGTTCGCCTGCAGGAACCGGCACAACAGATCGCGCACCACGGAATCGTCGTCGACGATAAGGACCTGTGGATTCATCGTGAAATTTTAGACCGGTCAGTGCCCCGTGCGCGTGACAGCTTTCTTACGGTTACTTACATATCTATGTAAGCGCCGTCCTGCGGGCGTTGCAGCGCGATGGTGTGGGATTGCGCGATATCAAAACACGACCCGCGAAAGTTTTGGAGCGGCTTCGCAACGCGCAGTAAGCGCCGTGGAAAAGCGCGCGCTGCTTCGCCCATTGCGCAGGCGCTTGCAGCGCGAAGATGCTTCTCGCACCACCGTTGATCGCATCTGTTCGCAATCGATAGTGCGTTGATCTGTAGATCCTATTCATTTCGCGAGGTTCATCATGACCAGCCCCGTTAGCACGCATCGTCCAACTCTTCCGCCGCCGACTCGCCCGGCCGCAACCGGCAAAGCTGCCAGCACCACGGCAACACCCGCCGCCAGCAACGCGCAAGCCTCGACCGAAGCCGCTGGCTCGGCTGCGGCTGCGCAGCCGTCGCTGCCGACCGGTCTGGTCGGTCGTCACATCGACACCACTGCGTGATGCGGAGCACTGCGTGACGAAAGTGACCAAGTCGACAACCCTCCGATGTGTTGCCCGCGTGACCGCATGGTCGGCAGTGTGCGCGGCGTTGCTGCCGCTCAGCGGCTGCGGCCTCGCGGCGTTGCCGTGTCGCGCGGCGTCGGCGACGCTGAAGATCATTCCTGTAGTCGGGCACGCGGCTGCTACGCCGTTCGACGCGTGCTCATCCGCCATCGACTGAACGAGATGAAACGAGCCTTGCTTGCGAGCGTCGCTGCACTGGCTGTGTCGACGCTATCGATTGCTGTCAATGCGCAGGGACCGACGTCGCCGCCAGGTCGCACGGCCGGCGATGCACGCCTGCGTACCGCCGCGTTGCCGTTCGCTTTTCGCGGCATTCCGCTCGGCGTCTCGCTCGACGTGCTGCGTGCGAACCGCACCGTACGCGCAACGCCGCCCGATAGCGAACTGGTCTGCGAGACCGACGTCAGTGCGGGCGCACTCGGCATGCGTCTGAAGAGCGACGACAGCCTGGTGGTGGCGTGTCGCTGGGCGCATCGCGCGGGCAACGGCTGGCAGATGTCGCGGGCGGTGGTCGACGGTGCGCCCGCGGACGAGCACGTACTGCGTTTTGCGCGCGCCTCCTACGATGCGCCGCTGCGGCTCTTCGAAATTTCGTTTGTGGTCGACGGTGTGACTGCGGAGGATCTGCGCAGTGCGCTCGCGGTCCGTTATGGCGCACCGCGCATGCAGACCGGTAGCACGTCGTCCGGATTGCCGGGGTTGCCGGGGTTGCCAGTCTATGTCTGGGAGAACGCGGTGAGTTCGATCACTCTGTGTCTGTTGCCCGCGACCGGCAACGGTACGTTGACCTATCTGCTGAAAGATCCCGATGCGCGGGTGAGGTCAGTCGAGCGGTTGTTGCAGGCCGGCTTGCCCGAAACGGGATGACGGCGAGTTTCATGCACCCGATTCTTTTCGTCACGTCTGCCCCGGAGCAATCATGATTTCCCACCGTATTCTCGTTGCGGCAACAACCGCGGTCAGTGTGGCCGCGTGTTCGAGCGGACCGCACTCGATCGTCGACACACCGATGTATGCGCCGCTCGCTGCGACACCGCTCAACGTCAATACGCAGGGCGCGATCTATCAGGCGGGCAATGCGCTGTCGCTGTACGAAACGCCGCGTGCGCAACACATCGGCGACGTGCTGACGATCCGTCTCGCCGAATCGTATAGCGGCAACAGCAGCGCAAACGCCTCGGCAAGCCGCGCGAGCAATATCAGCGCCCAGGCCGCCGATCAATCGACGAATGCCGCGGCGAAACTCGCAAAGCTGTTCAACGTCGGCTCGGCGAGCACGACGTTCAACGGGCAGGGCACTGTGTCGGATACGTCGGGCATGTCGGGCACGCTGGCGGTGACGGTGATCGGCACGCTGCCGACCGGCAACCTGGTGGTCTCAGGTGAAAAGATCATCGCGATGAATGGCAATCGCGACACGTTGCGGTTGTCGGGTGTGGTCAATCCGAAGGACATCGACATGGGTAACTACGTCGCGTCGAGCAAGGTCGCGAATGCGCGGATCGAGCAGGCGGGAGTGGGGATGCTTGCGGATTCGACGACGATGGGCTGGTTGCAGCGGCTCTTTATGAGCGTGCTGACTTTCTGAGTGATAGCGCGGCTTGTAGTTGATCGCTCGACTCGCCGCGCAATTCGGATCGGCTTATAGCAACGCAACCGCGCGCATTCGATTCACGCCCGGTTGCGTTTTGCTACGACACGCTAAGGCCGCGCAGCCTGCGCCGTTTCCGCAACTTCAGGCGTATCCGTATAGCGTTCCGCGAATCCCACTTCACCTTGCGGCACGAACACATAGCCGTGTCCCCACACCGTCTGCACATAACGCGGCTCGGACGGATCGGTTTCGATCAGCCGGCGCAGACGCCAGATCGACACATCGAGACTGCGGTTGCGATACGCGCCGCCGTGACCATAAAGCTTCTCGATGATCTGCGCGCGCGTGAGAATCGTCATCGCATGATTGACGAACAGCTTGAGGATTGCGAATTCGCTCGAGCGCAGCGCAATGCGCTCGTCATCGCGACGCAGTTCGCGTGCGGGGAAATTCACTTCGAACGGACCGAAGCGGTACGGTGCACGACTCTCCGGCGCACTCGACACCGGATTGCCGCGGCGCCTGAGCACGGTGCGGATGCGCGCGACCAGTTCGCTCGGATCGAATGGCTTGCCGAGGTAATCGTCGGCACCGAGTTCGAGGCCGATCACGCGATCGATCACGTCGTTGCGCGCAGTCAGCAGGATGACAGGAATGTCGTCTCCGCTTGCGCGCAACGCGCGCAGTGCGCTGATGCCATCCAGCTCCGGCATCATGATGTCGAGTACGACGAGGGCAGGACGTTCGATCTGTAACCGGCGCTGCAGTGCAAGACCATCGTGCAGGACCGATACCGCATAACCTCGCGCCTGCAGATACTCGCGCGTGAGATCGCGGACTACGGAATCGTCGTCGACAAGCAGGATATGTTGGCTCATGGAAGAAATCCTAAGTGATGAAAGGACATGTCGGAAGCACGCAAATCTTTCGCTTTCTTTCTTCGCGGTGTGTGGGCGCATGGGAAGTGCGGCAAAGAGCGCGTATGAAATGCGACGCGAACAGACAGAAAGCAGGTGATAGCTGGATGTTTCAATCGATGCGGGCGGCCTGCAACGCAGGCGCACTCTGGGCACGCCGGTCGACGACCATGCGCTCGACCAGGCCCGAAAGCTTCGTCGATGCGCTCGAAAAGCGGTCGGTAGCGAGGCCGCGGGTTTCGTAACGCGCGGTCACAACAACGCGGCCACGCTGCAAAAGTGTCAGATCGATGGTCGACAGATACGGTGTCGATTCGTCGCTGAACGCGCGGCGGCCGTAGTCGATGGCTGCGCTATAGACGAGGCGCGCTTCACAACTGGGCGGCGATGTGCCGGGGCCGTAGAGATCCGATTGCACGCCGCGCTGGGTCAATACCGTTTGCAGCGCGGGGACGAAATCGCCGGTTGTGACGTTCTGGTTCAGCTCGATGCAGATGTGGCTGACTGCGATCGGTGCGCCGTTGACGAAGCTCGGCGACGAGTAGTGCGTCGCGACGGCGAAGCCGGCCTGGATCACAGAGCCGGTGGCGTCGACCGCTGAGATCAAGGTCCATGCGCAGCCGTGCAAGGCGAGCGTTGCGGTGGCGAGTGCGGCGCCTGCTGTGAGGCGCGCTGTGTTTCGGCGGCGGCGCGTGTTCGGTAGAGCGTGTCCGGTTGCGCGATCGCGCAGCGTGATCGAGGCGGTGCGCATGGATCAGCCGTTCAAGTGAAGATGCGCGCTGTCACTGCCGCTGCACGTCGTCGCTTCGGCGCAGCGGCGGCATGTCGATACGCGTTCCGCGGAATAGACGATTGCGGCCGCGAAGGGCCGATGCGTAAAACGATCGTGGGGCATGAGCGACATCCGGTAACGGTGAAGATCGTCGCGGACCGCTATCTACTGCACGGCTCGCACCGCTATCGTCGCTGCTCGGTGGGAATTCAAAGCGGGGAACACGCTGCGCGCCGGCAAAGTGCTTTCTAGTTATTGCCGCAGGTTTCTGTCTGTTTCAGTTGATCAACCGAGGGTAAGCCCGCCGTCGATATGAATCACCTGCCCCGTGATATGGCGCGCTTCGTCGGACAGCAGGAAGGCGATCAATGCGGCGACATCGTCCGGGTCGGCGATGTGACCGAGCGGGGTGGCTTGCGCGGCATGCGCCCATGCGGGCGCATTGTCAGCGCTCGGGCCGCGATCTTTGCGCGTGTAGCCGGGTGCCACGCAATTGACCGTGACGCCATGCGGCGCGAGTTCGGCCGCAGCGGTTTTCGCCAGCGATTCGATTGCGGCTTTCGCCGCCGCGGTCGCTGCGAACGGCGCGTCCTGACGATAGCGATGCGCGACGAACGAACTGAGCGCGACCACGCGACCGTGCTCCGATGTTTTCAACGCGGGCGTCGCGCGTCTGACGAGCGCAGCGAATGCCGAGGGCATGGCCGCGAACGATTCGGTGAGCGCGTGCGCATCGAGTGCAGCGAGTGTCTGACGTTGTGCGTGACCGGCGTTTGCGACCAGATGATCGAGTGCACCGAACGCAGCGAGCGTCTGATGCACGATGTGGTCGGCGGCACCGGGTTCGGCAAGATCGCCGAACACTGTTGCGCAGGTCGCACCGTGCGCGGTGCAACTGGCGGCGACGGCTTCGAGCCGGGCGCGCGCTTCGGAATCCGCGCCGCGAGCGTGCAGCATCAAGGCGAGCTGCGTGGTCGTACCCGGTGTTGCATCGAACGCCGCGTGACGTGTGGCAAGCCGACGTGCAAGTGCGGCGCCGATGCCGGACCCGGCACCGGTGATCAACACGACGCGGCGTGTCGCGCTCATGCGGCGGCGGGCTCCGCGCTGCGTTCGACGTTGAGCGTTTCCTCATGGAACGCCGCCAGCGACTCGCGATGCGCCACGCTGATGATGGCCGCCTTCGGCAACCGCTCGATGAACAGGTGATAGAGCCGCGCTTCGTTGTCGGTATCGAGTGCGCTGGTCGCTTCGTCGAGGAACAGATAGTCGGGTTTGTGCAGCAGGACACGCGCTGCTGCAAGCCGTTGCTGCTCGCCGGGCGACAGCACGCGAGCCCAGTGCGCGGATTCCTCGAGACGGCCTGTGTAGTCCGCGAGATGGCAAGCCTGCAGCGCTTCGATGTATTCGTTGTCGGTGTACGTTTCCGCCGACGACGGATAGGCGAGCGCGGCCTTCAGCGTGCCGATGGGCATATAGCTTTGTTGCGGAATGAACATCATGCGCGCACTGACCGGCGCATCGATCGAGCCGTTACCGAATGGCCACAGTCCGGCGAGTGCACGCATCAAGGTGCTCTTGCCGGCCCCGGACGCGCCGCGTACCAACCAGCGCGAGCCGGGCTGGATCGAGATGTCGCGGATCTGCGAGAGCGGGGCGCCACTCGGCAGGGAGAGCGAGAGACCGTCCGTGGTGAGCCTGTCCTCGTCCACGTAGTGCAGGTTGATGCCGCCATGAGCGGTGGCCGGCGAGGTCGCTTCTTTCAGGTGCGATGCATGGACGACACGTTTGAATTCGCGCAGACGATTCACCGTCGCGCGCCACTCGACGAGGCTGCCGTAACTGTTGATAAACCACGAGAACGAGTCGCTGACCGTGCCGAACGCATTCTGGATCTGCATCAACACGCCTAGGGTAAATGCGCCGGAGAAATACTTGGGCGCGGCGACAATGAGCGGAAAAATGGTCGCGATATTGCCGTAGAAGCTCAGCACGAAGCTCAGGCGCTTCGTGTACTTCATCACACGCCACCAGTTGTCGCGAATGCGCTGGAAGACGTTTTGTGCACTCGCGCGTTCGGTCTGCTCGCCGTCGTAGAACGCGATCTGCTCCGAGTTTTCGCGCACACGGATCAGGCCGAAACGAAAATCTGCCTCGACCTTTTGTTGCTGGTAGGTAATCGCAACGAGCGGGTGGCCGAGCTTGTAGGTCATGTACGAGCCAGCCAGGGCATAGAGCGCGGCGACCCACACCATGTAGCCTGGGATCACGAGCGGCATGCCCCCGAGCGTGACGGTCAATGCGCCAGCCAGGGACCAGAGGATGGTAATGAACGAAATGAGTGTGACGACGGTTGACAGAAAATCGAGCGTCAGTGTGAGCGTGCTGGTTGCAAATGACTGCAGGTCATCGCTTATCCGCTGGTCGGGGTTGTCCGCGAGCCGGTCGCGCTCGATCCGGTAGAAGACGCCGTGGCCGAGCCATTCTTCGAGGTACCGTGTCGTGAGCCACTGGCGCCACCGGAAGCCGAGCATCTGCCGCAGATAGCGGCCGTATACAAAGAGGACGATCAACGCTGCTACGAGAACGGCCCAAACCATCATCAAGTGCGGGAAGTCCTTGACGCTCTTGGCTTGCAGCATGTTGTAGAAGTCGCCGTTCCAGGTGTTGAACTTGACGGTGATCCAGACGTTCGTGAGGTTGATCGCAACGATCGTAACCAGCAGTCCCCAGGCGATTTTCCATTCTTCAGAGACCCAGTACGGCTTGATCAGACTCCACGCGGAGACTTTATCGTCGGGCTCTAGCGTGGGTGTAGGGGAAGTGTTGGGCGTCATGACCATCCTGGGAGAAATGCTGGCTCGTCTGGGACCGGCGCACGATGGCTGGACCCTGATGGCTCAGTCCGTAGCGAGTTGGCGCCACGGCGAAATTGTGATTGCGACCCGGGCATCGACCCCGTGCCGCGACCGCCCGATTCTGGCCCGACCCACTTAAACGAGTCTTAACGGATCCTGGCGGCCCGGCCGGCCCACGCTGCGTTGACGGCATTGTGCCAGAGCACCCCAGCTCGCCGTATTTCCCCGCGCAACCCGCCACAGGCAGGCTGGACAGCCCGCCGCAGCCCCCCGGTTTGCGGGCCTCCGGCCTTTTATGGTCTAATGGCCGTTGACGAAACAGGGGTGCTTTGCGCGCGGGCGACACGCTGCGGCCAGGCTGAGAGAGACCCTTCGCACCCGATCCGGGTAATACCGGCGCGGGAAGTTTCCGGAAGTTCTGATGTCTTCCATTTCTCCGCCGGACGGCACCGTCATGGGTGCGTGGTCCGGCCGGCTTCGCCCGCCGGTTTCGTCCTTGGGTACGTGCGCTTCCTGCCGTACGGAAAGGATTCGATGACCGCTTATTCTTCAGTTTTTTGCGTTGTCTGTCCGCACGTCTGCGGATGGGCTCCGTCGCGTCCGGTTCCCGCGCGATGAAGACCGCTACCCAACCCAAACCGGATTTCGCCGTGATCGGCGGTGGGCTGTGCGGGCGGCTCGTCGCGTGGCGTCTGGCCGGCGCCGGGCATCGCGTGGCGTTGTACGAGCGTGGCGATGCAGCAGGTACGCAGGCTGCCGCGTGGGTCGCCGCCGCGATGCTCGCGCCGCTCGCCGAAGCCGCCAGCGCGGAACTGCTGATCACGCAACTCGGCGCCGCATCGCTCGATGCATGGCCGCGGTTGCTCGCCGAATTGCCGGAGCCGGTGTTCTTTCAGCGCAATGGCTCGCTCATCGTGTGGCATCACGCGGATCGCACGGAAGCTTCGCTGTTCGAACGCCGAGTGCGTGCGAACGCGCCGGCCGAGTGGCTCGACAGCGGCTTCGTCGCGCTGTCCGGCGCGCAGATCGGTGCCGCCGAGCCCGCGTTGACCGGCCGCTTCACGAAAGGCTGGCTGTTGCCGCGCGAAGGGCAGCTCGACAATCGCCAGGTGCTTGCCGCACTTGCGGCGGGGCTCGCGGCACGCGGCGTCGAACTGCACTGGAACACCCACATCGACGATCGCGCGATGCCCGACGCGCATGTCACGATCGATTGTCGCGGCCTTGGCGCAAAACCGGTTCTGCCGACGCTGCGCGGTATCCGCGGTGAAGTTGCGCGAGTACACGCGCCTGGCATCGATCTCACCCGCCCGGTGCGCCTGCTGCATCCTCGCTACCCGCTCTATATCGCGCCGAAGCAGGACGACTGCTATGTGATCGGTGCAACCGAAGTGGAAGGCGAGGACATGTCGCCGGTGAGCGTGCGCTCGGCGCTCGAATTGCTGAGCGCGGCGTTCTCCGTGCATCCGGGTTTCGGCGAGGCGCGCATCCTCGAACTCAATGCACACTGCCGCCCAACCATGCCAGACCATCGTCCGGCACTGGTCTGGAACGGCGCACAGACGCTGCGCGTGAACGGCCTGTACCGGCACGGCTACATGATCGCGCCGGAAGTCGCGGACGAAGCGGTGCGCTTTGCCGCCGC
Source organism: Paraburkholderia megapolitana (assembly GCF_007556815.1). Lineage (NCBI taxonomy): Bacteria > Pseudomonadati > Pseudomonadota > Betaproteobacteria > Burkholderiales > Burkholderiaceae > Paraburkholderia > Paraburkholderia megapolitana. The sequence continues at coordinate 4,056,658 of NZ_CP041745.1, read as the reverse complement.
GCTGCTCGAGCGCCGTGTCGCCGATGTCGACGCGTTTGCGACCTGGCGGCGCGACGCGCGCTGGAGCGAGCTGTTCCACCTCGACTCGCTGAACCAGCCGGACCCGGCGCGCGAGCCGGCGTAACCGAAGCCGCCTGCCGCGAACCACGAAAGAAACGGAAGAAACGCTTTTGACGAACCCCATGAACATCCATATCAACCAGAAACCGCTGACGCTGCCCGACGGCGCCACCGTCGCCGATGCGCTTACCGCATGGGGCGCGCGGCCGCCGTTCGCGGTTGCGCTGAACGGCGATTTCGTCGCGCGCACGCAGCATGCGGCGCGCGCGCTGCAACCGGGCGACCGGCTCGACGTCGTGCAACCGGTCGCGGGCGGCTGAGCCGCGGCGCACCGTCAGACGCAAGGATTCCCCAATGACTTCTCCCGCTTCCGCCGATCCCCTCCGCCTCTACGGCGAAACGTTCGCGAGCCGCGTGCTGCTCGGCACCTCACGCTATCCGTCGCTGCAGTCGCTGTCCGATTCGATCGCGGCGGCGCAGCCGGGCATGGTCACCGTCGCGCTACGTCGTCAGATGAACGAAGGCGGCGCCGAGGCGGGCTTCTTCGACCTGCTCAAGCGCCACAGCGTGCCATTGCTGCCGAACACCGCCGGCTGCCAGAGCGTCGCCGAAGCGGTGACGACCGCGCACATGGCGCGCGAAATCTTCGCCACCGACTGGATCAAGCTCGAACTGATCGGCGACGACTACACGCTGCAACCCGACCCGATCGGGCTGATCGAGGCGGCCGCCCAACTGGTGAAGGAAGGCTTCAAGGTGCTGCCGTACTGCACTGAAGATCTCGTGATCGGTAGACGCTTGCTCGATGTGGGCTGCGAGGCGCTGATGCCGTGGGGCGCGCCGATCGGCACCGGCAAGGGCGTCATCAATCCGTACGGGTTGCGCGTGCTGCGTGAGCGGCTGCCCGACGTACCGCTGATCGTCGACGCCGGGCTCGGTGTGCCCTCGCACGCGTGCCAGGTGATGGAGTGGGGCTTCGACGGGGTGCTGCTGAACACGGCGGTATCGCAGGCGACCCATCCGCCGGCGATGGCGCGCGCCTTCGCGCTGGCCGCCGAGGCGGGCCGCGCCGCTTACGTTGCCGGGCCGATGGCCGAGCGCGAGGCGGCCGAGGCGAGCACGCCGGTGGTCGGTATGCCGTTCTGGCATCACGACGGGAGCGCCGCGTGACGCAGACGTTCCCACTGACCGGCGACCGCTTCTGGCCACCCGCCGACGAACTCACCGAAGCCGCCGAGCGCATCCGCGCACGGCTTGGCGACTGGCCGCCGACCCACGCGCCATGGCGCATCTGCCTGACCCCACCCGACGACGCGAACGGCGGCGATCTGATTGTCGCTGCCGGCACGCAGCCTGACGGCGCGCAGCTTGCGCGCTGGCTCGTGCAGGGCGCGGGCGTGATCGAGGCCGCGCCGGGTCGCGCGACGCTGCATCTGGGCGGCGAGCGCTATCCACTGGAAGCACTAGAAGACGCCTTGCCCGAAGACTGGATCCCGGCGCTGGCCGCGTTCCTCGATTGCGGGTTTGCGCCGCATGACGCACTGGTGCTGGCACTGGCCTGGCGCGACGGCGACGAAAAGCGCGCCGCGGATGCCTGGCCGACCGACCTCGCGCGTTTCCCGCGTGTTGTCGGGTTGCCGGCTGCGCCCGCGCAGCCGTTTCCGCGTTGCCCGGACCGGCTGGGCCTCTACCCGGTGTTGCCGGACGCCAACTGGGTCGAGCGGGTGCTGGGGTTCGGCGTGAAGACCATCCAGTTGCGCCACAAGTCCGCCACGGCCGGACAGTTGAGCGCCGAACTGGCACAGGACATCGCGCGCTGTGTCGCCGCCGGGCGGCGGCACGATGCGCAGGTGTTCATCAACGATCACTGGCAGGCCGCCATCGACGCGGGCGCCTACGGCGTCCACCTGGGCCAGGAAGATCTCCATACCGCCGACCTGCACGCGCTGAGCGCCGCCGGCGTGCGCCTCGGCCTGTCGAGCCACGGCTACTACGAAGTCCTCGTCGCACTGCATTTCCGGCCCAGCTACGTCGCCTGCGGCGCCATCTTCGCGACCGCGACCAAGGCGCTGCCCACCGAACCGCAGGGCCTCGCGCGCCTCGCGCGCTACGTCCAGTTGCTGGACGGCGTGGTGCCGCTCGTGGCGATCGGCGGGATCGACGGCGATGTGTTGCCCGACGTACTGGTGACAGGCGTCGGCAGCGCGGCCGTGGTCCGCGCTGTCACCGAAGCACCCGACCCCGCCGCCGCGGTTTCTGCACTGCAACAGGTGTTTACGCAATAATCGTCGGACTTCTGCGGCACCTAGCCGGGGCGTCACGACAGTTTTTTCATGATGGCCCTATAATTCGGCCTTCGTGTAAATGGACTGTCAGCTACGTGCCTTCCACCTCTGAGCCCCTTCTCGAACTGCGCGACGTCGATTTCGGCTATGGCGACCGCCTTGTCCTGTCGAACCTGAACCTGCGTTTCCCGCGCGGTCAGGTGGTGGCGGTCATGGGCGGCTCCGGTTGCGGGAAGACGACCGTGCTGCGGTTGATCGGCGGTCTGGTGAAGGCGAAGCGCGGCCAGGTGCTGTTCCAGGGCCAGGACATCGGCACGCAGTCCCGCGACGCGCTGTACACGTTACGCCGCAAGATGGGCATGCTGTTCCAGTTCGGCGCGCTCTTCACCGACATGTCGGTGTTCGAAAACGTCGCGTTCGCGTTGCGCGAACACACCGATCTCCCCGAAGAACTGCTGCGCGACCTCGTGCTGATGAAACTCAACGCGGTCGGCCTGCGCGGCGCGCGCGATCTCGCGCCGTCGGAGATTTCCGGCGGCATGGCGCGGCGCGTGGCGCTGGCCCGCGCCATCGCACTCGACCCGGAGCTGATGATGTACGACGAGCCGTTCGCCGGGCTCGACCCGATCTCGCTCGGCATCACGGCGAACCTGATCCGCACGTTGAACCAGGCGCTTGGCGCGACCTCGATTCTGGTCACGCACGACGTGCCCGAATCGTTCGCGATTGCCGACTACGTCTATTTCCTCGCCAACGGCGGCGTGCACGCGGAAGGCACGCCGGAGCAGCTGCGCGCATCGACCGATGCGACGGTGCGCCAGTTTATCGACGGCGCGCCCGACGGTCCGTTCAAGTTCCACTACCCGGGCAGCGCGTCGCTGGCCGCGGATTTCGGTATCGACGGGGGGCGGGCATGATCAGCACCATTGGACGTTCGGTGCTCGACGGGCTGGCCGGCGCGGGTTACGCCGCGCGGATGTTCGTTCGTCTTGTATTCGAATTCTTTGCGCTGCTGCGGCGCCCGCGGCTTGTCACGAAGCAGATCCATTTCGTCGGCAACTATTCGCTGGTGATCATTGCGGTGTCGGGGCTGTTCGTCGGCTTCGTGCTTGGCTTGCAGGGCTATTACACGCTGAACCGTTACGGCTCCGAGCAGGCGCTCGGGTTGCTGGTCGCGCTGTCGCTGGTGCGCGAACTCGGGCCGGTGGTGACCGCGCTGCTGTTCGCGGGCCGCGCGGGCACGTCGCTCACCGCCGAGATCGGTCTGATGAAGGCCGGCGAGCAACTCACGGCGATGGAAATGATGGCCGTCGATCCTTTAAAGGTCGTCATCGCGCCGCGCCTGTGGGCGGGCATCATTGCGATGCCGATTCTCGCGGCGATTTTCAGCGCGGTCGGGATCATCGGCGGCTATGTGGTCGGCGTGCTGATGATCGGCGTCGACTCAGGCGCGTTCTGGTCGCAGATGCAAGGCGGCGTCGACGTCTGGAGCGACGTCGGCAATGGCGTGTTCAAGAGTATTGTGTTCGGCTTTGCCGTGACCTTCATTGCGCTGTACCAGGGTTACGAGGCGAAGCCGACCCCGGAAGGCGTGTCGCGTGCGACGACGAAGACGGTGGTGTATGCATCGCTTGCAGTGCTCGGTCTCGACTTCCTCCTGACCGCGCTGATGTTCAGCTAAGACCCGCGCGTCGCGCACCCGACGTACGGCGCCGAGCCTTGGCGCCACGCGGGTAGCCGGGCGCCGCGGTGGTTTCTCTTTGGGATGACGATGAAAAAGACTGCTCTCGACTTCTGGGTCGGCCTGTTCGTAGTGTTGGGCTTCATAGCGCTGCTGTTCCTCGCGCTGAAGGCCGGCAACATGAGTTCGCTATCGTTTCAGGCCACGTACCCGGTGAAGCTCAAGTTCGACAATATCGGCGGGCTGAAGCCGCGTGCGCCGGTGAAGAGCGCGGGCGTGACGGTCGGCCGGGTCGATTCGATCGGTTTCGACAGCAATACGTATCAGGCGCTCGTCACGATCGATCTCGACAAGCAGTACCAGTTTCCGAAAGATTCGTCCGCGAAGATCCTGACCTCGGGTCTGCTCGGCGAGCAGTACATAGGACTCGAGGCCGGTGGCGACACCGAGATGCTGAAAGCTGGCGACACCATCGCCATGACGCAGTCGGCGATCGTCCTCGAAAATCTGATTGGACAGTTTCTGTACAGCAAGGCCGCCGACTCTGGCGCCGCCAAAACTCCCGCGCCCGCACCGGGCGCTGCTGCACCGACGCTTCCCGCCTCTGGCGGTGCCGCCGGCCAATAAGGAGCATAAGAATGAAAACCCTGCGCGTCCGCAATGCGGCCCTCGTGCTGGCGGTGGCAATGCTCGCCGGCTGCTCGACCGTTCAGACGCCGATCAAGGAAGATCCGATTGAAGGCTTCAACCGCACGATCTTCAAGTTCAACGATACCGTCGACCAGTACGCGCTGAAGCCGGTGGCGAAGGGCTACGTGTTCATCACGCCGCAGCCGGTGCGTGACAGCGTCACCAACTTCTTCTCGAACATCGGCGACGTGTACACCGCGGCGAACAACCTGCTGCAGTTGAAGATCACCGATGGTGTCGAAGACATCATGCGGATCGTGATCAATACGGTGTTCGGCGTTGGCGGTCTGTTCGACGTCGCGACGCTTGCCAGACTGCCGAAGCACAACAACGATCTCGGTCTGACGCTCGGCCACTACGGCGTGCCGGCGGGTCCCTACCTCGTGCTGCCGCTGTTCGGCCCGAGCACGGTGCGCGATGCGGTGGGCACGTTGGGCAACTACTACGTCAATCCGCTTTCGTACGTCGATCCGGAAGGTTTCCGCTGGGCGCTGTACGGCCTGAATATCATCAGCACGCGGGCTAACCTGCTCGGCGCTGGCGACGTGCTGGCAGGCGCCGCGCTCGACAAGTACTCGTTCGTGCGTAATGCGTATCTGCAGCGCCGCCAGTATCAGTTGTCAGACGGCAACTCGGCTGCGTTGCCCGATTACGGCGACGGTGCGCCGCCGCCGAAGTACGACGACAGCGCGGTAGACGGCGCCGCTGCGCCGGCCGCGGCTTCTGGCGCAGCGGCGGCAGCTGCGCCGGCGTCAGGCGCGGGAGTTGCTCCGCAGACCAACCAGAAGGGCAGTCAGGACAGTACGGTGCCGGCTGGCCAGATCGTTCCGCCGTCGCGTACCGGGTTCGGCTTCCCGTCGCTCAAGCTGCATTGACGGCACCGCGGTAACAGATGGATACGACTGTCGCAGATTCCGGGCGCAAGTCGATGAACTCGGGCAATATAGCCCGTTCAAAGATAGGCGCTCATTCTCTTGCAGGCTTCATATGAAAAAACTATTCCTCATTCCGTTGTTTGCTGCGTTTTTTTCGTTCACCAGTGCTGCGTTCGCGCAAGGCGTCGATACCAGTGCGCCTGACACGCTCGTCAAGACCGCCACGCAACAGGTCATCGACGCCGTGCGGGCCGACAAGTCGATCCAGCAGGGCGACATCAGTGCCGTGACGAAGCTCGTCAACGAAAAGATCCTTCCGTACACCGACTTCCATCGTACGACGCAACTGGCCATGGGCCGCAACTGGCGCACCGCGACGCCGGAGCAGCAGGCGCAGATCGTCGAGCAGTTCAAGATGCTGCTGATCCGTACGTACTCGGGCGCGTTGGCCCAGGTGCGCAACCAGGAAATCCAGTACCGTCCGTTCCGCTCCAGCCCGGACGACACCGACGTCGTCGTGCGCTCGGTGGTGATGAACAACGGCTCGCCGGTCGAGCTCGACTACCGTCTGTACAAGACGCCGCAAGGCTGGCGCGTCTATGACATCAACGTGCTCGGCGCGTGGCTGATCCAGGCGTATCAGCAACAGTTCAACGAGCAGATCCAGCAGCACGGTGTCGACGGCCTGATCCAGTTCCTGACCCAGCGTAACCAGCAACTGGCTGCGGGCAAGCAGTCGTGAGCCGCTTCGAAACCGGCGCCATGCTGACCCACGCGAGCGCGAAAGCCGCGCTCGCGGCGGGGCTCGAGCGGATTGCCGGCGGCGCGACCGGCGTCGATTGCGCGCCGCTCACGCAGTTCGATTCGTCCGCGCTGGCTGTGCTGCTCGCGTGGCAGCGTGCCGCGCAGGCACGCGGTGCCGCACTCGATATCGTCAATCTTCCAGCGGGGCTCGCCAGTCTCGCTCAGGCCTACGGCGTCGACACGCTGCTGTCGTCGCGACATTGACGCTCTACGCGTCACCTCCAGCCTTCAATAGCCCAGGGCAGAGTCGGGTAAGCGACTTTGCCCTATAATCAGGGGCTTTTTTGGGGCTTGCCACGCAGATTATCGCGATGCAGAGCCGGCCCCAATTTCCGTTTTTCCCCGCATATTGCGCACCTAAAGGCGCCGCCGCCGAAAGCGGCGCACAGTCATGCCAGCGATAGACATTCGTAACGTCAAGAAGCGCTACAAGGATCTGCAGGCGCTCAAGGGCGTCAGCCTCGCCATCGAAGAAGGCGAGTTCTTCGGGCTGCTCGGCCCGAACGGCGCGGGCAAGACGACGCTCATCAGCATACTTGCCGGTCTCGCGCGGGCCGATGAGGGCTCGATCGCGGTGCGCGGCCACGACGTGGTCGGCGATTTCCGCGAAGCGCGTCGCGCGCTCGGCGTCGTGCCCCAGGAACTCGTGTTCGATCCGTTCTTCACCGTGCGCGAGACGCTGCGCATCCAGTCCGGCTACTTCGGCCTGCGCAACAACGATGCGTGGATCGACGAAGTGATGGCGAATCTCGATCTCACCGACAAGGCCGACGCCAACATGCGCGCGCTGTCCGGTGGGATGAAGCGCCGCGTGCTGGTCGCTCAGGCGCTGGTGCACCGGCCACCGGTGATCGTGCTCGACGAGCCGACCGCCGGCGTCGACGTCGAATTGCGCCAGACCTTGTGGAAGTTCATCGCGCGCCTGAATCGCGAAGGTCACACGATCGTGCTGACCACGCACTACCTCGAAGAAGCCGAGTCGCTGTGCGACCGTATCGCGATGCTCCGGCGCGGCGAAGTGGTCGCGCTCGATCGTACGGCAGCACTGCTGCAGCGCTTCGCGGGCATCCAGTTGTTCGTGCGTTTCGCGCAGGGCACACTGCCCGCCGAACTGCGGCCGCTCGAAGTCGATCCGACGCAGATGCAGCCGCACCAGCATCTGCTGCGTCTGACCAGCTACAACGACGTCGAGCGGATTCTTTCGCAATGTCGCGCGGCCGGTTGTACATTCGAAGAAATCGAGGTCCGCAAGGCCGACCTCGAAGACGTATTCGTTCAGGTGATGAACGGTCCGGAAGTGATCGAGGGGCTTGCATGAGCGGCTATAGCGGATTCCACACGCTGTTCTACAAGGAAGTCCTGCGCTTCTGGAAGGTGTCGTTCCAGACGGTGCTCGCGCCGGTCATCACCGCGCTGCTGTATCTGACGATCTTCGGCCACGCGCTGCGCGATCACGTGCAGGTCTACCCCGGCGTGCAATACACGAGCTTTCTGGTGCCGGGCCTCGTGATGATGAGCGTGCTGCAGAACGCGTTCGCGAACAGCTCGTCGTCGCTGATCCAGTCGAAGATCACCGGCAACCTCGTGTTCGTGCTGTTGCCACCGCTCGCGGCGTGGGAAATGTATGGCGCCTACGTGCTCGCTTCGGTGGTGCGCGGTCTCGCGGTCGGCTGCGGCGTATTCATCGTGACGATCTGGTTCATTCCGCTCAACTTCGCGGCGCCGCTCTATATCGTCGGATTCGCCGTGCTCGGTTCGGCGATTCTCGGCACGCTTGGGCTGATCGCCGGCATCTGGGCGGAGAAGTTCGACCAGCTCGCCGCGTTCCAGAATTTCCTGATCATGCCGCTCACGTTCCTGTCCGGCGTGTTCTACTCGACGCATACGTTGCCGCCGGTCTGGCGCGAGGTGTCGCGGCTGAATCCCTTTTTCTACATGATCGACGGCTTTCGCTTTGGCTTCTTCGGGATCGCGGATATCGATCCGCTCGCGAGCCTCGCGATTGTCGGCGGTTTCTTCGTGGTGCTGGCCGTGATCGCGATGCGCATGCTCGCATCCGGCTACAAGCTGCGCCACTGACGAGGAGCTTTCCATGTTGCCGACTCCCGAACAGGTCAAGAATTACATCGCGGCCGGGTTGCCCTGCCAGCATCTCGAAGTCGAAGGCGACGGTCAGCATTTCTTTGCGACGATCGTTTCGCTGGACTTCGAAGGCAAGCGGCTGATCCAGCGCCATCAACTCGTGTACGCGGCGCTCGGCGACCGCATGCGTGAAGAAATACACGCGCTCAGCATGAAAACGCTGACGCTCGCCGAATGGCAAAACGGATAATCTGGACACTTCAGTGCGAATGACACAGGACACCGGCGACGCAGCGAGCGGCGCCGTAGCAGAGCTTCAACAGGCCGCGTCGAACGGCTCGCGGACGGAACCGGAAACGGCTCAGGAAACGCATCAGGAAACGACTGGTATGGACAAACTCGTTATCGTTGGGGGACAGCGGCTTGCGGGTGAGATCACGGTGTCGGGCGCGAAGAACGCCGCGTTGCCCATTCTGTGCGCGGGTCTGCTGAGCGCGGAGCCGGTACAACTCGACAACGTGCCCGATCTGCAGGACGTGCGCACGATCCTCAAGCTGCTTGGCCAGATGGGCGTGCGCACCGAAAGCAGCGCGGGTCATGTGTCGCTCGATGCCTCGAAGGTGACCAACCCGGTCGCGCCTTACGAGCTCGTGAAGACGATGCGCGCATCTATCCTTGTGCTCGGCCCGCTCGTGGCCCGTTTCGGCGAGGCGAAGGTGTCGTTGCCCGGCGGCTGCGCGATCGGCGCGCGACCGGTCGACCAGCACATCAAGGGGCTGCAGGCGATGGGCGCCGAGATCAACATCGAGCACGGCTTCATCGAAGCACGCGCGAAGCGTCTGAAGGGCGCGCGCATCGTCACCGACATGATCACCGTGACCGGCACGGAAAACCTGCTGATGGCAGCGGTGCTTGCCGACGGCGAAACGGTGATCGAGAACGCTGCGCGAGAACCGGAAGTCGGCGATCTCGCGAATCTGCTGGTCGCGATGGGCGCGAAGATCGACGGCATCGGTACCGACCGGCTGGTGATCCAGGGCGTCGACAGCCTGCATGGCGCGCAACACACGGTGATCCCCGACCGTATCGAAGCTGGCACCTTCCTGTGCGCCGTGGCGGCGGCGGGCGGCGACGTTACGTTGCGCAAGGTTCGTCCGCAGATACTCGAAGCCGTTACCGACAAGCTGCGTGAAGCCGGTGTGACGATCGAAGAAGGCGACGACTGGATGCGCGTGCGGATGAACCAGCGTGCGCAGGCCGTGAACATCCGTACGTCCGAATACCCGGCGTTCCCAACCGACATGCAGGCGCAGTTCATGGCGCTCAACACGGTGGCGAACGGCACCGCGCAGGTCGTCGAAACGATCTTCGAGAACCGCTTCATGCACGTGCAGGAACTCAATCGCCTCGGCGCGAACATTACGACCGACGGCAAGACCGCGCTCGTTACCGGTGTCGAGCGGCTGTCGGGCGCGAAGGTGATGGCAACCGATCTGCGCGCCTCCGCGAGCCTCGTGATCGCCGGGCTGTGCGCGAGCGGCGAAACGCTGATCGACCGCATCTATCACCTCGACCGCGGCTACGACCGGATGGAGTCGAAGCTCACTGCGGTCGGCGCGCAGGTGCGCCGCATTCAGGGGAAAGCAGCATGAGCACGGTGCCGCAAACGTCATCGTCGCCGGCTGCGAGCGCGCCGCTGACGCTCGCGTTGTCGAAGGGCCGCATCTTCGAGGAAACGCTGCCGCTGCTGGCCGCGGCCGGCGTCGAAGTCGCCGAAGATCCGGAAACCTCGCGCAAGCTGATCCTGCCCACCACCGATCCAAACCTGCGCGTGATCATCGTGCGCGCCACCGATGTGCCGACTTACGTCGAATACGGTGCCGCCGATTTCGGCGTGGCCGGCAAGGACGTGCTGCTCGAACACGGCGGTAGCGGCCTGTACCAGCCGGTCGATCTCGACATCGCGCGTTGCCGCATGTCGGTCGCGGTCAAGGCGGGCTTCGATTACGCGAGCGCGGTACGCCAGGGCGCGCGTCTGCGCGTTGCCACCAAATACGTCGAAACCGCCCGCGAACATTTCGCGGCCAAAGGCGTGCACGTCGATCTGATCAAGCTGTATGGATCGATGGAACTCGCACCGCTCGTCGGCCTTGCCGACGCAATTGTCGACCTGGTCAGCTCGGGTGGTACGCTGCGAGCGAACGATCTCGTCGAAGTCGAAGAGATCATGCAGATCTCGTCGCGCCTCGTCGTGAACCAGGCGGCACTGAAGTTGAAGCGCGCTGCACTGCGGCCGTTCCTCGATGCGTTCGAACGCGCGTCGCGGCTCGACGGCGCGAAGGCCTGACGGCGCGCGCCTTACCGAAACGGATACTCGTATGTCTATCAAGATTCGCAAACTCGATTCCAGCGCTGTCGGTTTTCAGAAAGCGCTGCACGCGGTGCTCGCGTTCGAGGCGAGCGAGGACGAAGCGATCGAGCGCTCGGTCGCGGAGATACTCGCCGACGTGAAGACGCGCGGCGACGCAGCCGTGCTCGACTACACGAATCGCTTCGATCGCCTGAACGCGGCTAGCGTTTCGGCACTCGAGCTGCCGATGACCGAGCTGGAAGCGGCGCTCGAAGGGCTGGAGCCGAAGCGCCGTGCGGCGCTCGAAGCCGCGGCGGCGCGCGTGCGCGGGTTTCACGAGAAGCAGAAGATCGAGTGCGGCAGCCATAGCTGGCATTACACCGAGGCCGACGGCACGGTGCTCGGCCAGAAGGTGACGCCGCTCGACCGTGCCGGTATCTACGTGCCGGGTGGTAAGGCTGCGTATCCGTCGTCGGTGCTGATGAATGCGATTCCGGCGCGTGTGGCCGGTGTGCGCGAAATCGTGATGGTCGTGCCGACGCCCGACGGCGTGAAGAATCCGCTCGTGCTTGCCGCGGCGCTGCTGGGCGGTGTCGATCGGGTGTTTACGATTGGCGGCGCGCAGGCCGTGGCGGCACTCGCGTACGGCACGAAGACGGTGCCGGCGGTCGACAAGATCTGTGGTCCAGGCAATGCGTATGTCGCGTCGGCGAAACGTCGCGTGTTCGGCACGGTCGGTATCGACATGATTGCCGGTCCGTCGGAAATTCTCGTGCTCTGTGACGGCACGACCGATCCGCGCTGGGTCGCGATGGACCTGTTTTCGCAGGCCGAGCACGACGAGCTCGCGCAATCCATCCTGCTGTGTCCGGATGCCGCGTTTATCGCGCGCGTCGAGGACGCAATCGCCGAGTTGTTGCCCACGCTGCCGCGTCGCGATGTGATCCAGGCGTCGCTCGAAGGGCGTGGCGCGCTGATCAAGGTGCGCGATATGGCGGAAGCCTGCGCGATCGCCAACGACATAGCACCGGAACACCTTGAGATTTCCGCGCTGGAGCCGCAGCAGTGGGGCCAGTTAATCCGCCATGCGGGTGCGATTTTCCTCGGTCGCTACACGAGCGAAAGCCTCGGCGACTACTGCGCAGGACCGAACCACGTGCTGCCTACGTCTCGCACCGCACGGTTCTCGTCGCCGCTCGGTGTCTATGATTTCTTCAAGCGCTCGAGCGTGATCGAAGTCAGCGCCGAGGGTGCGCAGACGCTCGGCGAAATTGCCGCCGAGCTGGCATATGGAGAAGGGTTGCAGGCGCATGCACGCAGCGCCGAGTACCGGATGAAGCAGACCGGTTGAAAGAGCAGGGCCAGCAGTAAGACCGTACTAAAACGAGAATATCGACCAACCACAGGGCGACCGCGAGTCGCTCTTGTTGTGCCGGCGCGTGATGCGACCGGTTTACCCAGTTATGACGACACCACAAGACATCATCCGCCGCGATGTACTCGCGATGACGAGCTACCCGGTTCCGGACGCGACCGGCTTCGTAAAGCTGGACGCGATGGAGAACCCGTTCTCGCTGCCTCCCGTGCTGGCCGCGCATCTCGGCGAGCATCTGGCTGGCGTCGCACTGAACCGCTATCCGGCGCCGCGACCGGAAGCGCTGATCGAGAAGATCAAGCGGGTGATGCAGGTGCCGGCCGCCTGTGACGTGCTGCTCGGTAACGGCTCCGACGAGATCATCAGCATCATCTCGCTGGCCTGCGCGAACCCGGGCGCGAAGGTGCTCGCGCCGGTGCCGGGGTTCGTCATGTATCAGATGTCGGCGAAGTTCGCGCATCTGGAATTTATCGGCGTGCCGCTGAAGGCCGATTTCACGCTCGACGCCGATGCGATGCTCGCCGCGATCGCCGAGCACGCGCCGGCCGTGATCTACCTCGCGTATCCGAACAACCCAACCGGCACGCTGTACGACGAAGCCGACATGGAACGCATCATCGCCGCGGCCGATCGCAGCCTCGTCGTGATCGACGAGGCGTATCAGCCGTTCGCGCAGCAAAGCTGGCTGCCGCGCGCCGACCAGTTCGACAACGTCGTCGTGATGCGCACGGTGTCGAAACTCGGGCTTGCCGGCATCCGTCTCGGCTATCTGGCCGGCCGTCCGGCGTGGCTCACCGAGTTCGACAAGGTACGGCCGCCGTACAACGTGAACGTCCTGACCCAGGCCGCCGCCGATTTCCTGCTCGATCACGTCGACGTGCTCGACGCGCAGGCGGCGCAACTGCGCGAAGAACGCACGCGACTGGCCGCGGCGGTGGCGCAGCTGCCGGGCGCCGAAGTCTTTCCGAGCGCGGGCAATTTCCTGCTGGTACGTGTGCCGGATGCATCAATGACGTTCGAAACGCTGCTTACTGCGCGGATTCTTGTCAAAAACGTGAGTAAAATGCATCCATTGCTCGCCAATTGCGTGCGTCTGACGGTCGGCTCGCCGGAACAGAACGATCAGATGCTCGCCGCGCTGAAACTCGTGCTGCATTGATGCCGGGTTACGTTGTTTCGTTTCACCTTACTTTTTAGTTCGATTCGAGGATTCACCATGCGCCTTGCGGAAGTCGTTCGCAACACTAGCGAAACGCAGATCCGTGTAAAGATCGACCTGGACGGCACCGGCCAGCAGAAGCTGGCGACCGGCGTGCCGTTCCTCGACCACATGCTCGACCAGATTGCACGGCATGGGCTGATCGATCTCGAAGTCGAGGCGCATGGCGACCTGCATATCGACGACCATCACACGGTCGAAGACGTCGGCATCACGCTGGGGCAGGCCGTCGCGAAGGCGATCGGCGATCGCAAGGGGATTCGCCGCTACGGTCACGCGTACGTGCCGCTCGACGAAGCGCTGTCGCGTGTCGTGATCGATTTCTCGGGCCGCCCCGGCCTCGAATTCCATGTGCCGTTCACACGCGCGCGCATCGGCACGTTCGACGTTGACCTCTCCATCGAATTTTTCCGCGGTTTCGTCAATCATGCGGGCGTGACGCTGCATATCGACAACCTGCGCGGTCTGAATGCCCATCACCAGATGGAAACGGTGTTCAAGGCGTTCGGCCGGGCCCTCCGGATGGCAGCCGAACTCGACGAGCGCGCGGCGGGGCAGATTCCGTCGACCAAGGGCAGCCTCTAGGCCCCCGAACCCTGACGAAGCGGACCGGCAGCGCAGCAGCGCGGCTGGCGTGCGATGGATACCCTCAAGTCGTTTATTTCACTGCTCGCGCTGATCAATCCGGTCGGCGCGATACCGTTCTTTCTGAGCCTTACGTCCCACCAGTCGGAGGGCGAGCGCAAGCACACCATTCGCATCGCGGCGATCTCGGTGTTCTGCGTGATCGCCGTGACGACGCTGCTCGGACAGCAGATCATCAGCTTCTTCGGCATTTCGGTCGGCTCGCTCGAAGTGGGCGGCGGCATCATCATGCTGCTGATGGCGATCAACATGCTGAATGCGCAGATCGGCAATTCGCGCTCCACGCCGGAAGAACGCGACGAGGCCGAGCAGAAGAACAGCGTCGCGGTGGTGCCGCTCGCGATTCCCTTGCTGACCGGCCCTGGCGCGATCAGTACGGTCATCGTGTATGCGGCCGGCTCGGCGCACTGGTACGACCGGATCAGTCTGATCGCGATCGGCGCGGTGCTCGCGGCGATCTGCTTTTTGTCGCTGCGGCTTGCCGAACCGATCGCCCGCTGGGTGGGCCAGACCGGGATCAATATCGGCACGCGGCTCATGGGTTTGATGTTGTCGGCGCTGGCGGTGGAGTTCATCGTCGACGGATTGAAGGCGTTGCTGCCTAACTTGAGATGAAAACTTCGATTGCGATTGTGGATTACGGCATGGGCAACCTGCGCTCGGTCGCGCAGGCGCTGAGGAAAGCCGCCCCCGAAGCCGACGTGGCGATCGTCGACCGGCCCGAAGCGATTCGCGCCGCCGACCGGGTCGTGCTGCCGGGACAGGGCGCGATGCCCGACTGCATGCGGTGTCTGGGCGAGTCCGGGCTGCAGGAAGCAGTGCTCGAAGCCGCGCGCAGCAAGCCGCTGCTCGGCGTGTGCGTCGGCGAGCAGATGCTGTTCGACTGGAGCGCCGAAGGCGACACGCGCGGACTTGGTCTCTTGCCCGGCAAGGTGGTGCGCTTCGATCTGGCGAACCAGGTGCAGGACGACGGCTCCCGCTTCAAAGTGCCGCAGATGGGCTGGAACCGCGTCCGCCAGGCGCAGCCGCATGCATTGTGGGACGGCGTCGCGGACGGCAGCTTTTTTTATTTCGTGCACAGCTACTACGTCGTGCCTGACAATGCCGCGCATACGTCGGGCGAAACCGTGTACGGCGCGCCCTTTACCTCGGCGGTCGCGCGGGATAACATTTTTGCCACCCAGTTTCACCCGGAAAAGAGCGCCGACGCGGGGTTGCGCGTGTACCGCAACTTCGTGCACTGGAACCCATGAGCGCCTTTCGTCCGCTGCGCCGCGGCCTGTCCGGCACCGATCGTGCCGCTCCGGTGCCGGTGCGTTCAAGCCGCCCCAGCAAGGGCGCCGAAAGAGTTGTACTAAACTAGCGGAACGGCGCGCCTGCAGGTTTTGCGTTCATCGCGCCGGCCAACATCCAACCCTCTTCCCAGACACCACCCGATTGCTATGCTGCTGATCCCCGCCATCGACCTCAAAGACGGTCAGTGTGTACGCCTTAAACAGGGCGATATGGACCAGGCGACGATTTTCTCCGAGGAACCGGCGGCGATGGCCCGACACTGGGTCGAGCGCGGCGCACGGCGCCTGCATCTCGTCGACCTCAACGGCGCGTTCGCCGGCAAGCCTAAGAACGAGGACGCGATTCGCGCGATCATTCAGGAAGTCGGCAACGAGATTCCGGTGCAGCTGGGCGGCGGCATCCGCGACCTCGATACGATCGAGCGTTACCTGGACGACGGCCTGTCGTACATCATCATCGGCACGGCGGCGGTGAAGAACCCGGGCTTCCTGCAGGAGGCCTGTACGGCGTTTGGCGGCCATATCATCGTCGGTCTCGATGCGAAGGACGGCAAGGTCGCCACCGACGGCTGGAGCAAGCTCACCGGCCACGAAGTCGCCGATCTCGCGCGCAAGTTCGAGGATTACGGCTGCGAGTCGATCATTTACACGGACATCGGCCGCGACGGCATGCTTCAGGGCATCAACATCGATGCGACGGTGCGCCTTGCGCGTGCGGTAAAAATTCCGGTCATTGCGAGCGGCGGCCTATCGAATCTGACCGATATCGAATCGCTCTGCGAAGTCGAGGACGAAGGGATCGAAGGCGTGATCTGCGGTCGCGCGATCTATTCGGGCGATCTCGATTTCGCTGCCGCGCAGGCGCTTGCTGATCGTCTGCGCGAGTCTGACGACGCGTAAGCACGACGCCTGGGCGTCGACTGCGCGGGCCCGCTGCTGCACACGGCACCGACCGCGCATGCAACCTGCGGCGCCGCAGCGACTTATCGCCGCAGTGGCACCGCAGCGGTTCGCCCGCACCGCCCGAAGCAGGCGGCCTTACCTGCGATTTACCTGCGACACACGCAAGCATTGGCAAGATCATGGCTCTAGCTAAACGCATCATCCCCTGTCTCGACGTCACGGCCGGCCGCGTGGTGAAGGGCGTCAACTTCGTCGAACTGCGCGATGCGGGCGACCCGGTCGAAATCGCGCGGCGCTACGACGAACAGGGCGCCGACGAACTCACCTTCCTCGACATCACCGCCACCTCCGACCAGCGCGACCTGATCCTGCCGATCATCGAAGCGGTCGCATCGCAGGTGTTCATTCCGTTGACGGTTGGCGGCGGTGTGCGCGTGGTCGAAGACGTGCGGCGTCTGCTGAACGCGGGCGCGGACAAGATCAGCATGAACTCGTCGGCGGTGGCGAATCCGCAGCTCGTGCGCGATGCCACCGACAAATACGGCTCGCAATGCATCGTCGTCGCGATCGATGCGAAGCGCGTGTCCGCCGATAACGAACCGCCGCGCTGGGAAGTCTTCACGCACGGCGGCCGCAAGGCGACCGGCCTCGAAGTCGTCGAGTGGGCGCGCAAGATGGCCGAACTCGGCGCAGGCGAAATCCTGCTCACCAGCATGGATCGCGACGGCACCAAAAGCGGCTTCGATCTCGCGCTTACGCGCGCGGTGTCGGACGCGGTGCCGGTATCGGTGATCGCGTCGGGCGGCGTCGGCTCGCTGCAGCATCTCGCCGACGGCATCAAGGACGGACATGCCGATGCGGTGCTGGCCGCGAGCATCTTCCACTATGGCGAACACACGGTCGGTGAAGCAAAGCGCTTCATGGCCGGGCAGGGCATTTCCGTGAGGCTGTAACGTGACGAACTCTTCAGGCAACTGGCTCGACAAGGTGAAGTGGGACGCGAACGGCCTCGTGCCGGTGATCGCGCAGGAAGCCTCGAGCAACGACGTGCTGATGTTCGCGTGGATGAACCGCGAAGCGCTCGCCAAGACCATCGAAACCGGCCGCGCGGTGTACTTCTCGCGCTCGCGTCAGCGGTTGTGGTTCAAGGGCGAAGAGTCGGGCCACGTGCAGCACGTGCATGAAGTGCGGCTCGATTGCGACGAAGACGTGGTGCTGCTGAAGGTCGAGCAGGTGTCGGGCATCGCCTGTCATACCGGCCGCCACTCCTGCTTCTTCCAGAAATTCGAAGGCACCGTCGACGACGGCGACTGGGCAACCGTCGAGCCCGTATTGAAAGACCCCGAGCACATCTACAAATGACGCAAATCTCGCAATCGACGAACGACACGCTGCTGCGCCTCGCGGCGGTGATCGATGGCCGCAAGGGCGGCGACCCGGATGCTTCGTACGTGGCGCGCCTGTTTCACAAGGGCGACGATGCGGTGCTGAAGAAGATCGGCGAAGAGGCGACCGAAGTCGTGCTCGCCGCGAAGGACGTGCGCCAGGGCGGCGCGCCGACTGCGCTGGTCGGTGAGGTGGCCGACCTGTGGTTTCATTGTCTCGTGATGCTGTCGCACTTCGATCTGAGCCCCGCCGACGTGCTCGCGGAACTCGAACGGCGCGAAGGTACGTCGGGCATCGAGGAAAAGGCGCTGCGCAAGAGTCGTGAGCGCGAAGAGAGCGGCGACTGAGCGCATCGTGCAGCTAGCTTGCTTTGCCGATGGATATACCTGAAGGAGGACGCAAGCATGGAACAGTCGCAGGGTGGTTATCCGCCTCCGTCTTACCTCGCTGAACTCGATGCCGAGCAGGAGCGCAGGCTGCGTACGCTGACGCACGTCCTGTACGGGCTGTACGCGGTGCACTTCCTGACCGGTGGCGTGTCGGTGCTCATTGCCATCATCATCAACTACCTGAAGCGGCAGGATGCGGATGGCACACCGTACGAAGCGCATTTCACGTGGCAGATCCGCACGTTCTGGTTCTGCCTGCTTGGCTATGTGATCGGCGGGGTGCTGCTTTTCGTGGTGATCGGCATTCCGGTGCTCTGGGCTGTCGGAATCTGGACGTTGTACCGTATCATCAAAGGCTGGCTGTATCTGTACGACAACAAGCCGCTGCAGAATCCGCGTAGCTTCTTCTAACGTTGCGTTTGAAGTCGCACGCGCCCGCGTACCAGGAAAACCATGAGCCACGATCCGAACTGCCTTTTCTGCAAGATCGCCGCCGGCGATATTCCGTCGACCCGCGTGCACGAAGACGACGAGTTCGTCGCGTTCAAAGACATCCATCCTGCCGCCGAAACGCATGTGCTGGTGATCCCGCGCAAGCACATCGCCACGCTGTCGGACTGCTCCGAAAGCGATGCGCCGCTGCTTGGTAAAATGATGATTCTGGTCGCGCGGCTCGCGAAGCAGCTCGGCGTAGCCTATACGGGCGGAGAAACCGGTTTTCGTACGGTGATCAATACGGGTCCCGGCGGCGGGCAGGAGGTGTATCACCTGCATGCGCATCTGATCGCGGGGCCGCGTCCGTGGCAGCGGATGGGGTAAAAGCGCGCTAGATCGGCATAAATCGCCGGTTTTTCGCATCCAGTACGGTTTTCGGGCTGCGCAGGTACGACCGGAGATTTTTGTATCTCTGTAACGCCGCCGACGCGATCGCACGCGATAATGGCGCGCCGCCCGGGTCGGGCAGTAACAGAAGGACGAAGCCTCGGCTTCGCAACAGGCCGCAAGGCACACCGTGTTCCGTTGCGTCGATACGCAACAGCGGGGTTAAGGAGAGTTTTCATGGGTTCGTTGAGTATTTGGCACTGGTTGATCGTTCTGCTGATCGTCGCGCTCGTGTTCGGCACGAAGAAGCTGCGTAACATCGGCACCGATCTGGGTGGAGCGGTGAAGGGCTTCAAGGAAGGTATGAAGGAAAGCGAAACGGCTGACGCAACGCAGCGCGAACTGCCGCGTAGCGGCACCGTCGATGTCGATGCAAAAGAAAAAGCGCCAAATGCCGGCGACTCCCGCTAAGCCGCGGCCACTCGCGCACTGACGGATATCACGCTTCATGCTCGATCTCGGTCTTACCAAGATGGCGCTGATCGGCGTCGTCGCACTGGTTGTGCTCGGGCCCGAGCGCCTGCCGCGCGTCGCACGCACCGCGGGCGCGCTGTTCGGGCGCGCGCAACGCTATATCAACGACGTCAAGGCGGAAGTCACGCGCGAGATCGAACTCGACGAACTGCGCCGCATGAAGACCGAGTTCGAATCGGCGGCACAGAACGTCAGCAACACCGTGCACGACAACCTGCGCAAGACCGAAACCGAACTCAACGATGCATGGAGCGCGGGCACCTCGGTGTCGCCTGATATGGCGAGCACGTCGAGCGATTCGGGTTTCTCGGACGGCGGCGTGTCGTGGCGCAGCAGCTTTGCAGCGCCGCCAAAACGCAAGAACTGGCGCGTCAAGCAGACCGCGGCACCGACCTGGTACAAGCGTGCGACGTTACGCCGCACCCGCGTGCAATCAGGGGCGGCACGCGTGGCGCGCCACACGCCGGTGAGCCTGCGTCGTCCGACCCGCTTCTTCTGATGTCCCGCGCCTCCCCCATCTCCTACCGAGGGCCGTTGTGAGCGACCCGCAACAAACCCAGACTGAAGGCAACGAAGAGACCTTCATCTCGCATCTCGTCGAACTGCGCGACCGTATCATCCGCGCCGGCATTTCGGTCATCGTCGTATTCCTCGGGCTGGTTTACTGGGCGCCGGACATCTTCAGGCTGCTCGCGCGGCCGCTGATGATGAACCTGCCGGCCAACGGCAAGATGATCGTTACCGACGTCACCGGTTCGTTCTTCGTGCCGATGAAGGTGACCATGCTGGTGGCCCTGGTGATCGCGCTGCCGGTCGTGCTGTACCAGATCTGGGCGTTCGTCGCGCCGGGGCTGTACCAGCACGAAAAGAAACTGGTCATGCCGCTCGTCGCCAGCAGCTATACGCTGTTCCTGTGCGGCATGGCGTTCGCGTACTTCGTGGTGTTCCCGACCATCTTCCACGTGATGGCGCACTACAACGCGCCGCTCGGCGCGGAAATGAACACCGACATCGACAATTACCTGAGCTTCGTCCTGACGATGTTCGTCGCGTTCGGCGTCACGTTCGAGGTGCCGATCGTCGTCGTGCTGCTCGTGCGCATGGGCATTCTGACGGTGAAGAAGCTCAAGGAGATCCGGCCGTATGTGATCGTCGGGGCGTTCGTCGTGTCGGCGGTGGTTACTCCGCCCGACGTGTTCTCTCAGCTGATTCTCGCGGTGCCGCTGATCGTGCTCTACGAGGCAGGGATCATCGCGGCGCGGCTCTTCGTCAAGAGGCCGGAGCCGGTATCGCCGGACGAGGAACCGAAGAGCGAGAGCTGAACGGTATCCACTGAACGAGAAAGGGCAGCTATGTGAGCTGCCCTTTTTGTTTGGTGCGCGGATCATACGCACCGCATGCATTGCGCACGGCGCTGCCGCTTAGCCGCCGTCGTCGTCGTTATCGTTGCTGTTGTCGTCGGTGGCCTGCTTCGGCGGCGGTGGCCGCTTGCCGATCGTCACATTCAGGTCCTGCTCGCGATTCTTGCGCACCACATGGACTTTCGCATCGGCGCCCGGCTTGATCTGGGCGATCACATTCAGCAGACTCGTCGTGTCGGTGATGTCCTGGCCGTTCACGCTCATCAGGATGTCGCCAGGCTTGATCCCCGCCTTGTCGGCCGGTCCGCCCTTCAGCACACCCGCGACGATCGCCCCCGACTTCTGCTCGAGCCCGAACGATTCGGCGATTTCCGGCGTCACGTCCTGCGGCTCGACGCCAATCCAGCCACGCGTAACCGAGCCCGTCGTGATGATGCTCTCCAGCACGGTGCGCGCCGTCGACACCGGAATCGCGAAGCCGATCCCGAGCGAGCCGCCCGAGCGCGAATAGATCGCGGTATTGATGCCGAGCAGATTGCCGTTCACATCGACCAGCGCGCCGCCCGAATTGCCCGGGTTGATCGCCGCATCGGTCTGGATGAAGTTCTCGAACGTATTGATGCCGAGGTGATTGCGGCCGAGCGCGCTGACGATACCCATCGTCACCGTCTGCCCGACGCCGAACGGATTGCCGATCGCGAGCACGACGTCGCCGACGCGGGTCTGGTCCATCCGCCCGAGCGTGATGGCGGGCAGATTCGTCATGTTGATCTTCAGCACAGCCAGATCGGTTTCGGGATCGACGCCGATCACTTTCGCGTTGGTCGTGCGGCCGTCCGACAGCGCGATTTCGATCTGGTCTGCGCCGTCCACGACGTGCTGGTTCGTTAGAATGTAACCTTCCGAACTCACGATGACACCCGAGCCAAGATTCGCCGCGGGCTGATCCTGTTGCTTGCGGTTGTTGTTCTTGTCGCCGAAGAAGTAGCGAAACAGCGGATCTTTCGCCCGCGGGTCGGGCGGCAGCGATCCGTCCTTGCTGGAAAACACGTTGACGACCGCGGGCATGGCCTTATGCGCCGCGTCTGCATACGACGCCTGCGCAGGACCGCCGCCGATGCCTGGCGCCACTTCCCGCAGTGCGACGATCGGTTCGGCGAGCTGCTTGCCGAACTGGCCTTGCCGCTGCAGCCATTGCGGCTTGAGGGTCGCAACGATGAACATCAGCGCCAGAAGCACGGTCACCGCTTGGGCGAAGAACAGCCAGAAGCGTCTAAGCATCTGAAATTAGAGGTTTATATGGATCGGATCGAACTCGAATTGTACTTGAACAACGTTCTGGAAACGGCACGGTTCAAGGACTATTGCCCCAATGGGCTACAGGTGGAAGGGCGCCGGCGGGTCAAGAAGCTCGCAACGGGCGTCACGGCTTCGCTGGCGTTTCTCGAAGCGGCGCTCGAATGGGGCGCGGACGCCGTGCTGGTCCATCACGGCTATTTCTGGCGCAACGAGGCGGCACCGATCACCGGACGCAAGTACCGGCGGCTCAAGCTGCTGCTCGCCAACGACCTCAATCTGTTCGCATACCACCTGCCGCTCGACGACCACCGCGAGTACGGCAACAACGCGCAGCTGGGCGCCCGGCTCGGCCTGATTGCCGACGACATCCGCTTCGGCGACAACCAGCTCGGCTGGTTGAGCACGCTGCCGATGCCGCTCTCGCTTGCCCACTTCACCGCGGAGGTCGAGCAGACGCTCGGCCGCACACCGCTCGTATTCGGCGACCCCGACCGCGAACTAAGGCGCATCGGTTGGTGCACCGGGGCCGCACAGGGTTACTTCGACGCGGCGATCGACGCCGGCGCCGACGTCTACCTGACCGGCGAAGTGTCCGAACCGGTCGCGCACACGGCGGCGGAAAGCGGCGTCGCGTTTATCGCGGCCGGCCATCACGCCACCGAGCGTTACGGTGTTCAATCACTCGGTACGCATATTTCCGAGACTTTCGATGTCGAGCATCTATTTATCGATATCGATAATCCGGTTTGATTACCGATCGAAAAGGTTCGAAAACGGAGGGAACGCTTAAAAGGAGCCGACAAAAAGTTTGTTATGTGTCGGTGGAAACCCTGACGCATCAACGACTTCGCACGGTTTTTGGCAATCGGCCCTTGTAAATGCTGACTCCATTCGAGCAAACTAGCGGCGGTAGAAGAGACGTGAAGGAAAAATCCAACTCAGAAGTGGGGCTTGTGATGCGAGACAAGGAAGATGAGCGCGTCGACAACAGCCGTCGTACCTGGCTGATTGCGACGACCGTAGCAGGTGGTATTGGAGGCGTTGCCACTGTCGTACCCTTTGTTAGTTCGTTTGCACCATCTGAAAAAGCAAAAGCAGCCGGAGCACCGGTCGAAGTCGATATCAGCAACCTGAAGCCTGGCGACATGCTCACCGTCGCGTGGCGCGGCAAGCCCGTCTGGATCCTGAATCGCACCGACGAAATGCTCGCCGACGTCCAGAAAGCCGATAAAGAACTAGCCGATCCCCATACAGATCATCCGTTTTCGATGCCCCTGCCGGAGTACTGCAACAACGAATTCCGCTCACGGGCCGAACACAAGAACATTCTTGTCGTCGTCGCGGTGTGCACGCATCTGGGCTGCACGCCGACGCAGCGCTTCCAGGAGGGCCCGCAGGCCAATCTTCCCGACGACTGGCCAGGTGGCTTCCTGTGCCCGTGTCACGGCTCGACCTATGATCTCGACGGTCGCGTCTTCAAGAACAAACCTGCGCCGCAGAACCTCGATATCCCGCCCTATATGTTCACGTCCGAGCATTCGGTTGTGATCGGCAGGGACGAGAAAGGAGAAGCGTAATGGCGACCGAACACGAGGTAGAGACGACCGGGCTGCTTGGATGGATCGATCGCCGGTTTCCGCTGACGTCGACCTGGAAGAAGCACGTTTCCGAGTACTACGCGCCGAAGAACTTCAATTTCTGGTACTTCTTCGGCTCGCTGGCGCTGCTGGTGCTGGTCAACCAGATCGTCACCGGCATCTTTCTCACGATGAACTACAAGCCCGATGCGACGCTCGCGTTCGCTTCGGTCGAGTACATCATGCGGGACGTGCCGTGGGGCTGGTTGATCCGCTATATGCACTCCACCGGCGCATCGATGTTCTTCGTCGTCGTGTATCTGCATATGTTCCGCGGCCTGCTGTACGGCTCGTACCGCAAACCGCGTGAACTGGTGTGGGTCTTCGGCTGCGCGATCTTCCTGTGCCTGATGGCCGAGGCGTTCTTCGGCTACCTGCTGCCCTGGGGACAGATGTCGTTCTGGGGCGCGCAGGTGATCGTGAACCTGTTCTCGGCGATTCCGTTCATCGGTCCGGACCTGTCGCTGTGGATTCGCGGCGACTACGTCGTGTCCGACGTCACGCTGAACCGCTTTTTCGCGTTCCACGTGATCGCGATCCCACTGGTGCTGATCGGGCTTGTGGTGGCGCACCTGGTGGCGCTGCACGAAGTCGGCTCGAACAACCCGGACGGCATCGAGATCAAGGCGAAGAAAGACGCGAAGGGCATTCCGCTCGACGGCATCCCGTTCCACCCGTACTACTCGGTGCACGATTTCCTCGGGGTCTGCGTATTCCTGATGATCTTCGCGGCGATCATTTTCCTTGCACCGGAAATGGGCGGGTACTTCCTCGAAGCCAACAACTTCATCCCGGCCAACCCGCTGCAGACGCCGCCGGAAATCGCCCCGGTCTGGTACTTCACGGCGTTCTACGCGATGCTGCGCGCCACCACCGATCCATTCAAGATCGTGCTGATGATCGTGATCGCGTTGCTCGGCGTGCTTGCGCTGGTGCGGGGGCGCGGCAAGTGGCGCCTCGGTCTGCCGGTGCTGGCCGTGCTGGTCATCCTGGCCATGTACTTCACGCAGTCGAAGTTCTGGGGCGTGGTGGTGATGGGCGGCGCGGTGGTATCGCTGTTCTTCCTGCCGTGGCTGGACCGCTCGCCGGTGAAGTCGATCCGTTACCGGCCGCTGTTCCACAAGGTGTTCTACGGCATCTTCGTGCTGATTTTCCTGACGCTGGGATTTCTCGGAACGCGCCCTGTATCGCCCGCCGCGACGTTGATTGCGCAGATCTGCGCCATCATCTACTTCGCGTTTTTCCTCGGCATGCCTTTCTGGACGCGGCTTGGCAAGTTCAAGCAGCCACCTGAGCGCGTGCAGTTCAAGCCCCATTAATGCGAGCGAGGAGAACACGAAGATGAAAAAAGTACTTTCGACGCTCGCGCGGACCGGCGTGGCAACGCTGACCGTCGCGCTGGCGATGCTGGGCGCGCCGGCCCACGCGGACGAAAATTTTCCGCTCGACCGCGCGCCCGATAACACCGAAAATCTCGTCTCTTTGCAGCATGGCTCGCAAATATTTGTAAATTACTGCCTGAGTTGTCATAGTGCGAGCCTGATGCGCTACAGCCGGTTGACGGATCTCGGCATTTCGCAGAAGGAAATCGAGGCCAACCTGTTGTTCACGACCGATAAGGTCGGCAACACGATGACCGTGGCCATGCGGCCCGACGACGCGAAGGAGTGGTTCGGTACCGCGCCGCCGGATTTATCGGTGGAAGCGCGGGCCCGCAATCGCGACTGGCTGTACACGTATCTGCGCAGTTTCTATCGCGACGACACGCGGCCGACCGGCTGGAACAATATGGTGTACGCCAACGTGAGCATGCCTCACGTGTTGTGGCAGCTGCAGGGGCAGCGCACCGCGATGTTCGAGGATGTGGTCGACTCGGAGAATGGCGAGAAGATCCACAAGTTCACGGGCTTCAAACAGGTCACGCCGGGGACGTTATCGGCGGTAGATTATGATGCGTCTGTGGCCGACCTCGTGGCTTATATGTCGTGGATGTCCGAACCCACGCAGAAAACCCGCAAGCAGCTTGGCGTCTGGGTGCTCCTGTTCCTCGGCGTCCTGAGCTTTTTGGCGTGGCGATTGAACGCCGCGTACTGGAAAGATATCAAATAGTCACGCCCTGACAGGCGTGGGGCCGGTGCCAGGAAAAACCTGCAGGACGGTTTTTCCGCGCGCTGGCCCTTCAGTTTTTTGAGGAAATGTAAATATGATGGTTCTGTATTCCGGCACAACTTGCCCGTTCTCCCAGCGTTGCCGGCTGGTGTTGTTCGAAAAGGGCATGGACTTCGAGATTCGCGACGTCGACCTGTTCAATAAACCGGAAGACATCGCGGTGATGAATCCGTATGGTCAGGTGCCGATTCTCGTTGAACGGGATCTGATTCTGTACGAATCGAACATCATCAACGAATACATCGACGAACGCTTCCCGCATCCGCAGCTGATGCCCGCCGACCCGGTGCAGCGCGCCCGCGCCCGCCTGTTCCTGCTGAACTTCGAAAAGGAACTGTTCGTGCACGTCGGCACGCTCGAAAACGAAAAGGGCAAGGCGGCCGAGAAGAATCACGAGAAGGCACGCATTGCCATTCGCGATCGTCTGACGCAGCTCGCACCGATCTTCCTGAAGAACAAGTACATGCTCGGCGAAGAGTTCTCGATGCTCGACGTTGCGATCGCACCGCTGCTGTGGCGTCTCGATCACTACGGTATCGAGCTGTCGAAGAACGCAGCGCCGCTGATGAAGTACGCCGAGCGTATTTTCAGCCGTCCGGCGTATATCGAAGCGCTGACGCCTTCGGAAAAGGTGATGCGCCGCTGAGAGCCGGCCTGACGGACCGCCGGTATGGCGCGAATGAGCGTCATGCCGCGGGCCGGCAAGCCTGGGGCAAGGAAGAGGACCGTTGATGCAAGAGATTTCCACCAAGCCTTATCTGCTTCGCGCGCTGTACGAGTGGTGCACGGATAACGGCTACACACCGCACATCGCGGTGCGCGTCGATAACCAGACGCGCGTGCCGCGGCAATTCGTGCGCGACAACGAGATCGTACTGAACATCAGCTTCGAGGCGACGAGCCAGCTGCAGATGGGCAACGAATGGATCGAGTTCAGCGCACGCTTTTCCGGCAAGTCGCACAAGATCGAAGTACCGGTCGCTAACGTGCTGGCGATCTACGCGCGGGAAAATGGGCAAGGCATGGCGTTCCCTGTCGATTCGGCGGGTGGCGAGGCGACGGATTCGGGTGCTGACGAAGCGTTGCCCGCAGACGATGCCGCAACGACCGGCGAAGGTGGTGGGCTGAAGGTGGCGGATGCGCCGTCGCCAGCACCTGCCGCTGCCGACGGTGACGACGATACGCATCGTCCCGACGACGATGGATCGAAGGGTGGTGGAAGAGGTCACCTCAAGGTCGTGAAATGAAGTAAAATCACGGCCTCATGCCGGCTTAGCTCATCAGGTAGAGCGCTTGACTTGTAATCATGAGGTGGCGGGTTCGAGTCCTGCAGCCGGCACCAAATTTCCTCCGTAGGTTCTTTATCTAATTCGACTTGGTCGTGCCATTGGCGTAAATCCGGTGCAACGGGTTTGCGAGTCGCTCCAATGAGCACGCAGGGCGAGTTCAGTCTCCTGAAAACAATAACGCTGGTCATCGGTTTGGCACGCTTGCCAAAAAATATCTTGCCCTCGGAAAAAGGCGGTTGAAATAACCGGGCAATCGCAATCGGCTGGCAATACCTTGCCCAAAAGAGCTCGCAGCGATTCAAAAAAATAACCCGAGGGTAACTGACGCGTGACAGGTTATCTCTTTCGGGCGTCCCCCGAGAGTCACGCGCAGTGTATATACCGCGCTACTTCCTCCTTGCTCGCCTCCCCGCATCCACAGATGCGGCGTCAATTGCACGCAAATTGTCAAATCACGCAAATTAGCGTAACAAAACGTTCACGATTGGGGAGCAGTTTGATACTCTCTTACAAATGAAAGCAGACAGCCCTGTCAGTCGATTAACGGGCCGCTCGCCGGAATTCAACGTTATTCAAAAAACCTGAGAGAGACCTGCCGTGAATCTGGCCGATACTCTGCGTTCGTTCGCATCCGGGGCAATTGATGTGAACCAGCGCCCCGTTACCCTGAACTGGGGGAAAGCACAGGGCGCGCTCGGTAATGTTATTGCCCTCCAGCACGCCGATATTCATGAAGCGCTGATGTCCGGCATCAACGGGCACCTCACCTGCGTATCCTCGCGCGATGACCTCCCCCCGAAGATGTTCATGGGGCTGCCTGTTTCAGTGCGGCTCACCACGGACCGGGAACAACTCCACGCCATCAACGCGATCGTCACCGACGTGCAGGTCGGACAAAGCGACGGCGACCTTTGCTGTTACCAGCTCACGGTAACCGACGCCCTGTCGCTGATGGACAAGCGGGTCAATTCACGCGTGTTCCGCCAGAAGAGCCTCGTCGACATACTGACGGCCTTCAAGCGTGAATGGCAGCAGCGCAGCCCGGCCTTCGCGCGGGCCTTCGACTTCGATGTATCGGGTCTGGACACGAAGCTCTATCCCGCTCGCGAGATCACGCGGCAGGTTAATGAATCTGATGCACGCTTTATTCGCCGCCTGCTGCGTCGCGAAGGCGTGACGGTGTTTGCGAAGGCCGGACAGCCAAAGGACAACGGAGGACAGGCCAGCGACACGCCCATGCACACGCTGGTGTTCTGCGACGATCCGATGAAGCTGTCGGAATGCAGCGCCGGGACGATCCGTTATCACCAGCGCAACGCCGGAACCGAAGAACGCGACACGATCACGCTGTTTGCGTTGAAGCAGAGCCTGATTCCCGGCCGCACTGCACGCCCGTCGTGGGACTACAAGCCGGCGACGATGCACCAGTCCGAACTCACCACGTCCGTCGACCAGGGCGATGCGGGCAATGATCTGGCAGGGCTGCTCGCGGATGTAGCGATCGATATTCCGCACGCAGGTGATTCGTGGGACGACCACGACCGGATGACGCGTGACCGCATGCTTGCACATGAATTCCACGCGCAACGTGTTGACGCCGTGAGCGCCGTGCGAGATCTGGCCGTCGGGTTCTGGTTCACGCTGACCGGGCAGCCGCACCTTGATTCGCTGTCCGCCGATCACCGGCAGTTCATGGTGACGTCCCTGCACCACCAGGTATCGAATAACCTGCCCGAAGGTGTTACCCAGCAGGCGCAGGCATTGTTCGCGGCAAGCCGCAATTTCGCTGGTGGTGCACCGTCCAGTCCAGCGACTTCGACGCAGCAGACCAGCAAGCCCGACACGCGGTACGAAAATACTTTCACGTGCGTACAGCGCGGTGTTCCACTCACGCCTGCCTACGATCCGAAGATCGATCTGCCGCCCGTGCATCCGTTCACAGCATTGGTGGTCGGTCCAGACGGCGAAGAAGTCTTCTGTGACGAATTCGGACGCATACGCGTGCAGATGCAGGGGCTCGATGAAGCGGATCACACGCACGCCCAGGGCGCGGGTACGAACGGTAATCCGTCTGACAGCGCGCCCGTGCGTGTTCTCTGGGGAATGGCGGGACCGAACTTCGGCGATCACGATCTGCCGCGTATAGGTATGGAGGTCCTGCTCGATCACATCGGCGGAGACCCTGACCGGCTGGTCGTCGTCGGCGTGTTGCCCAACGGCAAGAACATGCCTGCGACCTTCAGCCATACGGGCTCGCTGCCAGGCAATCGCTATCTGTCGGGCACGAAGACCAAGGAAGTGAAAGCGCAGCGATATAACCAGCTTCGCTTCGATAACACGCCGGGACAGATCAGCAGCCAGCTCGCCAGTGAGCACGGCTACAGCCAGTTGAACCTCGGGTACCTGACCCAACCGCGTGATAACGGCAACGGTGAAGCACGCGGCGAAGGCGCGGAGCTGCGCAGCGATGCGAGCGTCGCGATCCGCAGCGGTAAAGCCATGCTGATTTCCGCGTGGGAAAAGGTCAAGGCAGGCGACGCGCACCTCGCACGCGACGAGTACCTGCAACTGATGCAGGACTGTCTCGAACTGTTCAAGAGTCTAGGGGACTACGCCGGGCAGCATCAGGGTGTGGCGATGGACACGCAGCCGCACACGGATCTTGTCTCGACCGTCAAGGGCTGGCCCAACGGTGCGGCGTCAGGCGGCGCGTCAGGTGCATCGCAGGCTGCAATCGGCATCACGTCGCCCGCGGGCGTCAGCGTTGCAACGCCGAAGAGTGTTGCAACGTATGCGGGCGGCAACGTCGACACGGTTGCGCAGAATCACCTTCAGTACACCAGCGGCCAGCGCATCAACATGCAGGCGGGGCACAGCGTGAACCTGTTTGCGCAGAGTGAGGGCATCTCCGCGATCGCAAATCAGGGGAAGGTGAAGCTGCAGAGCCAGGCTGACGACACGCAGATCGATTCGGCGAAGAACATCCAGTTCACGGCGGCCGGCGGCAAACTCGTCGGCATGGCGAGCGACCAGGTGGTGTTCGTGACATCGGGCGGCGCTTACCTGAAGCTGCAGGGAGCCAATATCGAACTGGGTTGCCCGGGCAGCTTTATCGTGAAGTCGGCAAGCCACAACTGGTCGGGACCAGCCAGCATGAGCACCGACATGCCGAAGTTCGACCATGCGCCGCTTGGGCGTGTGCCGAAGCTGGTGAGGGCGACGGACGGACAACCTGCACCGGGTTTTGACGCCGAGGTCAAAAAGGCATCAGGCGACCTGTTGAATCAAAAGACAGATAGCGCAGGGAAACTGTCGCCCGTGAACAGCGACCAGTTTGAAAAGCTGGCCGTGCAGTTCGTCAAGAAAAATGTCTAGGCATCCTGAGGGGTTTGTTCCAGCATGACCGACTCATATCTGAATCCCGATATCCCGCCGCAGGGTGATCCGGCGAGCGCATCGGCAACGCCCGCTGCCAGTACTGCGGCACCCGCCGCACCCGCGACGTCCACGACACCTGCTACGCCCGATGCGGACGCGGCCTCATCCGGCGACCCCGCAGCGCCGACGACTATGCCCCAACGCATCGTTGTCGGACAGGGAGACGGACCGACTCTCTTCGATCTCAACAGCGAACTGATCTGTGTCAAGCAGCATCCGCTACCCGGCATTGTCATTTTCGTGCACGGCGTGAACTCCGAGGGCGAGTGGTACGCTGCAACCGAGGAGGGACTATGCCACGGCCTGAACCGGAGACTCGCCCGACTCGATGATCAGATGACTCACACGGGCGTCGTCGGCGGGCAGATGTCGCCCGTCACCTACACCAAAGGTCTGACGCCTGACGGGTTCCTGAACCCGAACCTGCTGCCTGATAGCTATATCAAGCCCGACCTGTCGTTCTCGCCGGTGATCCACTTTCGCTGGGGCTACAAGGCGAACAAGGACGAACTGAAGGAGTACGGCGACAAGATTTTTCTGAACGAACAAGGCTACTGGGGGGCGGGCCGTTCGCCAACGGTTGTTCAAGCCTGCCGGACTTGTGGCACGCAGGCGTGGACGACCGCATCTTCGGCTTTATCTCGGTGCAATCGGTCAACCCGACGCAGCGCCCCATTTACCGGACGCCGCCGCGCATGTACGGCGTGCTTGCCGCGCTGCGGCTTGCGAAGCTGATCCAGTCAATCCGGCAGAAACAGGCCAACGTTCCGATAACGATCGTGTGCCACAGTCAGGGCAATATGGTCGGTCTGACGGCTGCATTTCTGGGCGACCAGCTCCCGGAAGTCAACGACCCGTGGGGTCATACCGGGCGTTGCGTAGCCGACGCCTATGTGCTCGCGAATCCACCCTACAGTCTTTCGAACACGAGCACAGTGATGGAGAACTGGTCGCAGCGCCAGGTGGCCGATGCTAGCAGCGATCGGGGACGGGAAACCTACGAGGCTCGCACAAAGACGTTGCGGGAGTTCTTTAACATCATCCGTGCCCGTAAGGCGTTCGAAATGCCCGCCGAGAAGGTCGACAACGACATGGCGAATGAACGTGTATCGCCTACGAGCGGCAAGACGTACAAGGCAGCGGACGACCGGGCTTCCCACGGCGTGAACCAATGCACGTATGGTCGGGTTACGCTGTACTGTTGTCCGCACGACCAGGTGATCTCGGCGACGACCGTGCAGGGTATTGGCTGGCGCGGGATGTCCGGGGACGAACTCACTGATACAGGGGCGGCGGGCGTACTGACTCAGCGGGTGTTTGCCACGCACTTTAAGGTTGGCGTCCACGGGAAGCCGTATAACTACTGGAAGGACGACTGGCGGTATGAAAAGGGGAAAACGAAGGGGTTCTGGTATCCGCCTTCGCCACCTGCGAAATATGGACTGATGCGTGCGTACAGCGCCAACGAAAACTTCGTTGCAAAACTTGCGACAACGGCGACCGCCCCGCTGCTCTATATCGTGACGCTGGTCACGTCATCGCTCGACATGATGCGTGTGAACGCCGATCCTCCGAAGGATCACACGGTGATCGCAGATGCGCCAGCGCTGGACGAACCGTTTCCACCGAAGGCGTTTTTGTTCGGTAACCCGAATAATCCAGTCGATGTGAGTGATGGAGATAAGGCACACAGCGACTTCAACGAGGACTACGATCCACCCGCCGCGGCGCGTGATCCGAAGAATACGGGCGCGAACCCCGACGATCCCTACGATAGCTACAAAAAGGGAGCGAAAGCTATCGGCAACGAAGACAGCGAGGCATCACAGCGTTACGAGGATCACGCGATCCTGCGCATGCGCGCGCTGCGTGATGGCAATTCCAGTTGGGTCGACAGCGATGGCAACGTCATCGGTGAGGACGGCAAGAGCGCCGCGCCGGAGGGCTACGAAAAGTGGCACAACAAACAGGTGACTCAAATTCTGGATAAAAGCGCAAAGAACAATCCGACCAACCACTCGATCACCATGGCGAACCCGGAGCATGCGCAGAAGGCGCTCGCCTATGATGTAGCAGTCGGGTTGTGCTATCTGTCGCCTGAGCAGTTGCATGACCTACGTATTGAGGCCGACTGGCGCTTTGGTAAGGGATTAAACAAGGACAATCCGAACAAGAAGTACTTTGAGTACTTCACGGATGGTGTAATGAACAGCCATTCCCTTCAACGATGGATTACCGAAGATCCCGACGCTCAAAAACCTGCAAAGATTGCCGACGAACGTGAAGGCAGCTTCTATCTGAAGGTCGGAGGGATTGCATGAGCGCCCTCATTTCGACGTGGCCGCGCCGAGTGGCGCTGGCGTTCGCCGTGTTGATCCTGCTAATGGCTGTCATGCTGGCATGGACTGCACACGACAACCCGCAACCCGTTAGTACCGGAGAATTCATGAGACGACTGGTCCTGCTGCCAAGCCTTGTAGCCCTTGCGACATTCGTATTCAGCACGGCAATGATGCAATCTACAGCGCAGGCCGCCACGCCATCGGCAGAGGCTGCACCAGCTACCGCCGAACTTGCGAAACCGTTTGTCGCCCAGGTTGTCGGAGTCGAATGGCTCAATCCGTTGCAGCGTCGCGATTACCCGACAGAGTGGCAATTGCTTTGGACGTTGGGTCTTGTCAAACCCAACAAGCATGACGACATGGTGCGGACAGAGCCGGCAAAATTCTCGACGCTTCAGTCCATCGGTGCGCTTGCTGCTGGAAATCGCGGGACAGAGACTTTTGACGGGTTTTATGAAAAGTACGTCGATGAGCTGTTACCGTTGTTTGGTAATCGTTATGTCATGAACTCCCAATACTTCTACACAGTCAAGCCCGCTAACCGCAAGAACTGGCGCGAGCTTGCCGGCATCCATGTGGAGTTTGCTGTGCCTGCGCGGCTTGATCCGGTCGAAGCACAGACGTTTCTGCGCAAATCGATCATCAGAGAATTCAATATCGGAAACGACGAATTTACTGACCTGTGGAGCCGCGATACCCCTCCCGATGTACGCATCACACCGGGTGGCACAAATGCTGGCTTCACTTCTCTGAACGCGGCGCTCGATTACCTGCAAGGTAATCCGGACAAAAGCGTGTGGGTAATGAACTGGGACGCGCCAAGCTATCCACCGAAGGACGGCCAACTTAACGAAAACATGGTGCTGCTGATCCTGACCGGCCCGGACTTCAGGACGGAGCGTACACCGCTTGCGTGGATCGGTCGCGCCGCAACGGGCAATGTAAGGGACTTCGAAGCGAAGGCCGGAACAACGCGCGCGGTGCAGGCATGGAAAGCCGCGATTGAAGCTGCCGCACACAATGCGGGCGTCGCCGTTCCCGATATCCACTATGTAATTCACGATGCGGGCAAAGGTGGTGATGTCGCCTCGGCACGTATCGGCCCGCTGTCGCAGACCCTGACCGAAGTGCTACCCGAATACGATTTCCGGGCGCAGACGTTCAACACCCCGGCGCTGCTCGGCGAGATGGGCGCGGGCACCGCGTTGACGGACGTTGCGCTTGCCATTGGCCGTGCTAACCACCTAGGCGGTAACGTGCTGGTCGCAGGAACGACGGACGCGAACCATCCGACCGCCGTGGTGATTGTCCCGCCGTCGAAACTCACGCCGATCAATCAAGATGCCGACTGGTTCCGCGCGCGGGGCGAGAACAACGCCTATCTGCCGTGGTGGGGTCGCCGGTTAGATGCTGACAAGGGGTTGATGCAGGGCTTTTCCGAGTAGGGGGAATCATGCGAGGCATCATCCGGGTTGGCGACACCCATAGCCACGGAGGACTTGTCGAAACCGGCGCACCGAACAGCGAAGTCATGGGGCGTGCGCCCGCCCGCAAAAGTGATCTCTGCACGTGCCCAATGCACGGCGCCGTGGTAATTGCTGAAGGTGACGGTGATTTCCAGATCGACGGTGTGGCCGCCTCGTTCGAGGGTCACAAAACGTCATGCGGCGCTGTGTTGATTTCGAGTCTTCCGTCTTCCGGGCGGACATAATGCGAACGCCGACATGGAGCACTACACAAGTGTTTACACGTCTCATAGGCGTCCCCGCTTTGCTGGCGACAGCTTTCTTCGCTTTTACTACCGCGCTGGCGAGCCGGCCCGCGATGGCTGCCACACCGGCGAATACAACTCAGGAGGCTGCAACAGTCTCGTCCGCATCGCCGTTTGTGGCTCAGGTCGTGGGTCTCGAATGGCTCAATCCGCTGCAGCGTCGCGATTACCCTACCGAATGGCAACTGTTGTGGACACTCGGACTGGTCAAGGCCAACAGGAATGACGATATGGTCCGAACCAAACCGGCTGCATTTACGTCGCTTCAGTCTGTGGCGGGGATTGCCAACGGAGTAGGTGGGGAGGAGACTTTCCAGGGATTCCAGGAGAAGTATGTCGACAAGCTATTGGCGCTGTTCGGTGAGCCCTATGTGACGAACCCGAACTACTTTTACACGGTGCAATCGGATGACCGAAGGAAGTGGCGTGAGCTAGCCGGTATCCACGTCGAGTATGCGATCCCCAAGAATCGCCTTAGTGTGGACGAGACAAACGCGTACCTGCGCAGTCGGATAGTTGGCAAGTTCAAAATCGGAAATTCGTCGTTCAAGGACTTGTGGAGCAAAGATACGCCACCCGATGTGCACGTTACGGCCGGTGGTCCCAACGCGGGCTTTACGTCGCTGAATGCGGCCCTCGACTACCTGCAAACTCATCCCCAGGAAAGTGTGTGGGTAATGAACTGGGATGCACCGAGCTTTCCACCGAAAGACGCTCAGATTAACGAGAATATGGTGCTCCTGATTCTGGCGGGGCCGTCTATGAAGACCGAACGTGTGCCACTCGCCTGGATCGGTAAAGCGGCAAGCGGCAACGTGAAAGATTTTGAAGCGAAGGCCGGAACAACTCGTACGGTGCAGGCGTGGAAGGCGACGATCACGGAGGCAGCGCGCAACGCAAATGTCTCGCCGACCGACATTCACTACGTGATCCACGACGCAGGCAAGGGTAACGATGCGGCCTCAGCACGTCTTGGTTCCCTCTCACAGACACTGACTGAAACCTTGCCGGAATTCGACTACCAGAAACAGACGTTTAACACGCCTGCACTGTTGGGCGAGATGGGCGCTGGTACGGCGCTTACCGACGTCGCGCTGGCGATTGGTCGAGCAAATCACCTGGGCGGTAACGTACTGGTTGCTGGCACCACAGATGCCGAACACCCGACGGCGGTCGTGATTGTTCCGCCGTCGAAATTGACGCCAATCAATCCGGACAGCGACTGGTTTCGCGCGCGTGGTGAGAATAATGCATACCTGCCGTGGTGGGGGCGTCGTCTCGATACGGACTACAAGGGACAAGGCTATTCGTACTAGGAGCGAAATTTAATGCGAGGCATCATCCGTGTAGGCGATGCAACGAGCCATGGCGGTGTGGTGACCACGGGGAGCACCACCAGTCAGGTCATGGAGCGCCCGGTGGCCCGTATCGGGGATCTGTGCATCTGTCCGATAGCTGGCCACCAGAGTTGCGTCATCATTGAAGGTGATCCGGACGTGATCGTGGACGGCAAGCCTGCAGCTTTCGACGGACACAAGACTTCGTGTGGCGCAGCGCTGATATCGAGCGTTCCATCATCAGGTCGCACATAACAGGTAATGTCGGTATCCACGCCGTGTCTCGCACTATCCCCATTCCCGATGACCCATGACAACCGCAATTCGCCGCGCTGGCGTCCGGCCGCATGGCCTATGCCGTATCGGGGCACGGCGGCGCTCCGACCGTCGTGCTCGAAACTGGCCTGGGCGCGGAGAGCGCCGAATGGCAACCCATCCAGTCCGCACTTGCGGCGCACTGCACGGTGTTCCGTTATGACCGGCTGGGACGCGGGGCAAGCGATCGTCCGTCGACGGTACGTCACGTCGGTCAACTGATCGACGAACTGCACGCGCTCTTGCAGGCGACCGCAATGCCGCCGCCTTACCTCATCGTCGGTCATTCGTTCGGCGGACTGCTGGCACGTGGGTTCGCCCAGCGCTATCGCGACGAAATGCACGGGCTCGTGCTGGTCGAATCCATGCATACGCGTCAGTTCGCTGTATTCGGCAATGCGTTCCCTGCGCCAAGCGAATCGGACACACCCGAACAGACACGCATGCGGACATTCTGGGCAGGCGAGTGGCGCACACCCGACGCGACGCCGGAGCGCATCGATCTGCCCACCAGTCTCGACATGTATCGCGAGATCGCGCCGCTCGGCGATCTGCCGGTGACGGTGATCACCGCCGGCTCTTTCGCGAATTCACCATTCTTTCCCACCGCGACACGAGATGCGCTGCAAGCACACTGGGAAGACCTGCAGCGCGAACTGCTGCCGCTATCGACGCAGGCACATCAGATCATGACGCCGGCAAGCCAGCACTTCGTCCAGCGCGACGATCCGGATGTCGTGATCAAAGCGGTGCTGGCCATGCTGTGAAATCGTAGCGACGCGAGTTTGACAATAGTTGTCAGTTGCATCTCCGACGACCTGATATCTTTGCATCCCCTGAAAATTCACACGAACAGGCGATGCGAACGTGCGCCAGCAGGACTCGCACGCGCGGAAATGATCGAAGGAGTTTGCTCATGTGTCGTACCACGATCGTGATTCGCACGGTGTGCGTGATTGCCTTTGCCCTGGTTGGGCTGCTCACGGTCCTAGCGGTGGTGACCGATACATCGAGCGCGTGCGATGGCACGACGCGTACCGCTGACGCTACTGCACGGCAATAGCGCGCAGTCAGAATTGCGTGCAGAAGCGATCGGCACAGGTGTCTGTCGCCAGGGAAACTCGCACAACCCATTCGCCCGGATTGCTCTTTAGCACATCGTATTCAATGCAATTATTCTTTGTCACATTGAATCAAGAATAGCCATTTTTGGCACAGCGATTTCAATAGATAAATTGCCTGTTTCAATGAATTTGGCACAATGATTTTTTAGCACATCGAATTCGACACGGGCTTGT
This sequence comes from Paraburkholderia megapolitana, assembly GCF_007556815.1. NCBI lineage: Bacteria > Pseudomonadati > Pseudomonadota > Betaproteobacteria > Burkholderiales > Burkholderiaceae > Paraburkholderia > Paraburkholderia megapolitana. The sequence continues at coordinate 4,019,007 of NZ_CP041745.1, read as the reverse complement.
TTTTGGCACATTTAAGCGGCCTTTTGGCACATATTTTCGCCGCTATCTTTCCTCTCGCCTCTATCTCTCCCGCATACGCGCGAGCAGTGAAATGACCATTGCATGCAACGCCTTTATGCGCGGCCATCCAGTGAGCATCGATTGTCCCTTGTATCTTCGTCGGCGTGACGATTTAATTCATAAATATTATCGAATTCTTATAAAAATATATGCCGTAATTCGATAAGAAAAGATTGAGGCTTCTGAGAAAAATTAAGAATTGCTACCTTGCAAATGCAAACGGCTAGCCTACTATTCGGTCACGAAAAAATTACGAATTGCCGAATGAACATCGATGAGCAATGCATCTCCTGCGCTGCTCATCGTGTTTTGTTATCCCAGCACCACCCGTGCTGGCCTACAGGTGGCCGTTTGATCTCACGAGGAAGCATGATGCCCAAACAAGCACCGTCTTTCGTCGCACCGATTCTTTCCGCGACGTGTCGTCTCTCAGTTCTGTCGTTGATCGGTTTGTCTGCAACCGGTTTGATGGTGTTGCCCGCGCAAGCGCAAAGCAACTCCACCGACTGGGTGTCGACCAACACCCACGCGTTTGCCGCACCGTCCGCAGCGTCGGGCGCGCAAGCGTCGACCAACGTGGCAGGCACCTCTGCTAACGAACTCGCTGCGAACACGCCGATTCACGTCGTGGTGTCGCTGAAGATGCGCGACCAGAAGGGTCTCGACGCTTTCATCAATCAGGTCAATCAGCCGGGCAGCCCGAACTATCGTCAGTACCTGACGCCGGATCAGATACTCGCGACGTACGCGCCGACCGAAGCCCAGGTGCAGACGGTGGTGGAGTATCTGACGCGTGCTGGCTTCAAGAATGTCCGCGCCGCGAAGAACCGGTTGCTGGTCACCGCGGACGGCAACGCTGCGCTTGTGAAGTCGGCGTTCAACACGAGCCTCAAGCGTTTCACGCAAGACGGCCACCAGGTCTACGCGAACACGAGCGACGCGCAGGTTCCGGCAGCGCTCGGCGACATCGTCGATTCAGTGCTGGGACTGCAGAACGCAGCGACGGCGCATACCAACTATCGCATCTATCGTCCTGAGCCGAGCGCGAGCACTCAGGTCAAGCGTAGCCTTGCCGCCGCACCTGTGCTGACCGGCCACAATCCGGTCGAGTTCTCGAATATCTACGCCGCCGGTTCGACACCGACCGCGTCGGCTACGACGGTCGGGATCATTTCGGAAGGCGATCTGACGCAGACGCTGTCCGATCTGCAGACGTTCACGACGAACAACGGGCTTGGCAACGTCGCAACCCAGGTCGTGCAAACCGGACCGGACGGCAGCGACTACAGCGATACGGATGGCACGGTCGAGTGGAACCTCGACAGCCAGTCGATCGTCGGTGCTGCAGGTGGCGCCGTGAACAAACTGGTGTTCTACGCCGCGCCGTCGATGTCGCTCGGCGACATCACGGCCGCCTACAACCAGGCGGTCTCCGACAACGTCGCGAAGGTGATCAACGTATCGCTCGGCGTGTGCGAAGCGAGTGCGAAGTCAGAAGGTTCGCAGGCTGCCGACGACGCCATCTTCAAGGTCGCGATGGCACAAGGCCAGGTCTTCTCGGTGTCGGCCGGCGATCATGGTGTGTATGAATGCCAGAGCGGCAAGCCGCCTTCGAATCTGCGCACCTACACCGTCAGCGAACCGGCAACTTCGCCGTACGTGATTTCGGTTGGCGGCACGGGTCTCTACACCGTGGGCGGCAAGTACGATCACGAAAACGTGTGGAACGAAGGCGTCAATTCGCGTGGCGTGCTGTGGGCGACTGGCGGCGGCATCAGCAAGTACGAAGCCGCACCGACGTGGCAATCGTCGGTCACGGGCAGCAAGTTGCGCACGGTGCCGGATATCGGCTTCGATGCGGATGGCCGCAGCGGTGCGATCCTCGTCTATCAAGGGCAGACGAGCGGTACGCTGCCGGGCGCAGGTCCTGACGATCCGAACCAGGTCGGTGGGACGAGTCTCGCGGCACCGATCTTCTCGGGCATCTGGGCGCGTGTGCAATCGGCGAACAACAACACACTGGCGTTTCCCGCTGCGAGCATCTACAGCAATGCGACCACGAAGCCCGGTCTTTTTCACCCGGTCACGTCGGGGAATAACGGCATCACGAAGAGCGGTGTGACCTACGGCTACAGCGCGACGCAAGGCTTCGACTATGTCACGGGCTGGGGCAGCTTCGACATCTCGCAACTGAATGCAGCCTACGGTTCGACACCCGTGGCTGCCGGCGGTGGCAAGAGCGGGAACACCGGTAGCGGCGGTAGCAGCAACGCGCAGGGCGGTACGCCGGATCTGTTCGGTCTGCTGTCCGGTTTGTTCGGCAGTTGGTGGTGGTAAGTCGCAGCCCGGTACGCAACCTTTGCAAGCGCATCGTTCTCTGCTTGCGATGACCGGGCGCCTCAGGACGAACGCCGGCGAGCTCCGCCTGGCGTTCGAACTAGCAGTAAAGATATAAGCAGGCGGTGTCCGTCGGACCACGACGGACACCGCTTAAACGCCGGCGCGAGCCGGCGTTGCTCGTTTACCGTCACGCTTGCGCTTGCGCTCGCAGCGCAGAGAATGCGTGGAAAGCATCGGCTGGCCCGCGCCGTACTACAATTCGAACCTGACGCCTGCTAACGGCGCGCAAGGCTCTGCCCAGCAACACGAACGATCCTGCTTGCCCTGTCGGGCTCGACATCGCGCCACGGCATCCCCGCGAGTTCATCGGTGACCAGAGTGGAAGGCACCGCAAACCGACCTGCCACATCCAGTCATCGCCTGCCCCATTCATCACTCTCACCGATGACCACCCCTTATCCGACGCTCACCTGGCCTGCCGCAGACGGCCCCGAAACCGCTCGCTGGCGTTCGGAAGCCGCGGTCCTGCCGCCTAAGCGCGTCGTGCTGACCGACGACCGCACGACCGCCGACACCGCGTTTCGCCTCGCGAGCGAAGGCACCGCGTTGCTATGGAACGGCGATTACCAGAACGCACGACAGTTGTTGCAGGCCATTACACGCCGCATCGAACGCAAGCCGCCCAAGCAGGCGGCTACAGCAAAAGACGCGTTCAACCTGCATCGCCAGGCGCAGGCGCAGCGCGCCCGCACACTCGGCATGGTGTTGATTCCACTAACCGGCGACTATACGATCCCGCTGCGCCGCGCACCGGAAGCCGCGCAAGCTTGCATCGAAGCGTGGGGCGCGGCGGACGGCGAGGCCTCGGTTGTTTCGCTGCGCGAACTGCTCGGCCTGATCGGCGCGCACGAATGGCGCAAGAAGGGTGTCGAGATTCCTGCGCTCGGCGAGCGGATTCATCCGTACTACGGCGTGTTTTCGCCGGTGCGTGGCGAGTATGTCGATCTGGTTGCTCGGATGGTGTTGCCGTCACTGGAAAAGGCATTTGATATCGGCACCGGCACCGGCGTGCTCGCTGCATTGCTCGCGAAGCGCGGTGTGAAGAAAATCGTCGCCACCGATCAGGACCCGCGTGCGCTAGCGTGCGCACAGGAGAACATGACGCGGCTCGGCTATGACCGGCAGGTGCGCGTCGTGCAAGCCGATCTGTTTCCCGAAGGACTCGCGCCGCTGATCATCTGCAATCCGCCGTGGGTGCCGGCGCGGCCGTCGTCGCCGATCGAGCACGCGGTCTTCGATCCCGATAGCCGCATGCTGCTCGGCTTTCTCGGCGGACTTGCCGCGCATCTCCAGCCAGGCGGCGAAGGCTGGTTGATCCTGTCGGACTTCGCCGAACATCTCGGGTTGCGCACGCGCGCGATGTTGCTCGACGCGATCAAGGCGGCCGGTCTTGAAGTGGCTGGTCGTGAAGATATCCGGCCGCGGCATCCGAAGTCTTCCGATCCCTCGGACCCGCTGCATGTCGCGCGTCTCGCGGAAGTGACGTCGTTGTGGCGTCTGAAGGCGCGCTAGTGTCGCGCTAAGCGGCCCAGATACGCGTGCACGCCTTCTCCCGCGACCAGGCCGCTCGCGAAGCACGCGGTCAACAGATAACCGCCCGTCGGCGCTTCCCAGTCGAGCATTTCGCCCGCGCAGAATACGCCGGGTAACTGCTCGATCATCAGATTTGCATCGAGTGCTTCGAACGGAATGCCGCCGGCGCTGCTGATCGCTTCTTCGATCGGGCGTGGGCGCAGCAAGCGCAACGGCAGTGCCTTCAATGTGCGAGCCACCAGCGCCGCGTCGCCAAGCGCTTCTTTCGGCAGACCTTCGTGCAGCAGCGCAAACTTCACGCCCGCGATGCCGATGCGGCTATGCAGATGGCTCGATAGCGAGCGCGAACCGCGCGGCCGCATGACTTCTTCCGCGACGCGGTCAACGGACAGGTCCGGCACGAGGTCGAGATGCAGCGTTACTTCGCCATCGGCCTCTATCCGTTCGCGGATCACGGACGACAGCGCATACACGAGGCTCCCCTCGATCCCTGTCGCGGTAATAACTATCTCACCTTTTCGATTCTGGACTTTTTTGTCTACATCGGTGACGGTGATTGCAACGGGTTTCAGTGGCTGTCCCGCGAAGCGCTCGCGAAAATAATCGCTCCATTGAGCGTCGAAGCCGCTGTTTGCCGAACGAAGTGGCACGGCCTGCACGCCGCGAGCGCCGAGCAGCGGCACCCATGCGGCATCTGAGCCGAGACGCGGCCAGCTCGCACCGCCTGTCGCGAGGACGAGCGCATCGGCGGTGATGTTTTGCGCGCCCTCGGGTGTCGTGAAGCGCAGCGCGTGACGTGCTCCGTTCGTAGCACCGTCCTCGCTCCAGCCAACCCATTTGTGCCGCATATGAAAACGCACGCCGCGTTCCTTCAACCTATGCAGCCAGGCACGCAGCATCGGCGCGGCTTTCATATCGGTGGGGAATACGCGGCCCGAACTTCCGACGAAGGTCCCCACGCCGAGATCGTAGAGCCACGCACGCAGCGCATCGGGACCGAAGCGGTCGAGCAGCGGCGCGATCTGTGCGCGTCGTGCACCGTAACGCTCGACGAAGCGTTCGAGCGGTTCCGAGTGCGTGATGTTCATGCCGCCCTTGCCGGCCATCAGGAATTTGCGTCCCGCCGATGGCATCGCGTCATACACGTCGACCTGCACGTGCTCGCGGCTCAGCGCTTCGGCGGCCATGAGACCAGCCGGGCCAGCGCCGATGATGGCAACAGAAGTGGAATCGTGGGGAGCGGGCATGGGCGGTATCGAGGGGAGGGAAGGAAAGCGGCGGCGGGCAGCGTGCGCCAAGGCTCGCCGCGGTTCGCCATTGTCACACCCATACCGGTGCACAGCAAACCTTGCGATACAGCGCTTCGTCAACGAACCGTTGTATGTGCTACCGCTTCAGGTAATCACGCCAACCTGCCACGGCACAAACTCGCTTTGCCCATAGCCATGCAACTCGCTCTTCGAGCGCGTACCCGACGCGCAATCGAGCATCATCTGGAAGATCGCCTCGCCGAGTTCATCGATGTTCGCCGTGCCGTCGATCACCCCACCGCAATTGATGTCGATATCGTCCTGCTGCCGCTCCCACAACGCCGTATTGGTTGCGAGTTTCAGCGAAGGCGATGGCGCACAGCCGTAGGCCGAACCGCGGCCGGTCGTGAAGCAGATCAGGTTCGCGCCCGAAGCTACCTGGCCGGTCGCCGACATCGGATCGTAGCCGGGCGAGTCCATGAAAACGAAGCCTTTCGCGTCGATTGGTTGAGCGTATTCGTAGACGTCGACGAGATTCGTCGTGCCGCCTTTCGCGACCGCGCCGAGCGATTTCTCGAGAATCGTCGTGAGACCGCCAACCTTATTTCCCGCCGACGGATTGTTATCGAGCGCCGCGCCATTGCGTGCGCAGTAGTCCTGCCACCACGCAATGCGCGCAAGCAGCTTCTCGCCGACCTCGCGGCTTACCGCACGGCGCGTCAACAGATGTTCTGCGCCGTAGATTTCCGGTGTTTCCGACAGGATCGCAGTGCCGCCGTGTCGCACGAGCCGGTCGACTGCCGCGCCGAGCGCCGGATTGGCCGAAATGCCCGAGTAGCCGTCGGAGCCGCCGCATTGCAAACCGACCATCAGATGCGATGCGGGAACCGGTTCGCGGCGCACGCGGTTTGCATCGGCGAGCATTTCGCGGACCGTCGCGATGCCGTGTTCGATCGTTCTGCGTGTACCGCCGCTGTCCTGGATCGTGAAGCTGCGCAGTCGCTTCGGGTCGTCGCCGAATCCGCCTGCTTCGAGCACGCCGCCGATCTGATTGGTCTCGCAACCGAGACCGACGAACAGCACCGACGCGAAATTCGGATGGGCGGCGTAACCGGCGAGCGTGCGACGCAGGATCGCGAGGCCTTCGCCGTGCAGATCGATTCCGCAACCGAGGCCGTGCGTGAGCGCGATCACGCCATCGACGTTCGGGTAGTCGGCTAGCGCCTCCGGGTGCACGTCGCGGCGGAAGTGATCGGCGATCGCGCGCGCAACCGTGGCCGAGCAGTTCACGCTCGTCAACACGCCGATATAGTTGCGCGTGGCGATGCGCTCGCCGTTCTTCGCGGCAGCCGGTCGACGGATGCCCATGAAATGCGCGGGCTGCGCGACGTATGCCGTCGGATGCAGGTCGATACCGAACGCATGCTCGCGTGCGAACTCGGCCATGCTCAGGTTATGGACGTGCACATGCTGGCCCGGCGCGATGGCATCGCGTGCCACACCGATGATCTGGTTGTAGCGCTTGACTGGCTCGCCTTTCGCGATCGCGCGCGTTGCGAGCTTGTGCCCTGGCGGGATCAATCCCGCGACGACAACGCGTTCGGACTCGATCGCCGTACCGGATACGAGCTGACGCGTGGCGATCACGACATCGTCGTGGGGATGCAGCCGGATCGCGGCGTGAGCGGCGGTGAGAGTCGACATGGGTTCCTCGAATGCAAAAATGAGCACGTCCGTTAGAGCGGTCAGACCGGCGAACGCACCGGCTCCGGATCATCGCGATGCGCGGAGTCGCCAGACAGCGGCTCGATCCGTCCGACGATCACCAGATAGCTGAACGCGCCGAGAAAGCAGAAGCCGCCCGCGACGATCAGTGGAATCGTGAACGAGCCTTTCGTCATCGCGACCATCACGCCAGTGAACGTCGTGATGACGATGCCCGCCAGGTTGGACGCGAAGTTCTGGATACCGCTGATCGAAGCGACGTGGCGCGGCGAAGGCGCGACATCGGCGGGCAGCGACCAGATACTGGCGGCGGCAAACGCGAGGCTGCCGTACGCGATGCCGAAGAACGCGAGCATCAGGTAGATGTTCGACGTGAACGCAGACAACGTGATCACCGACGACATCAGCATGCCGCCCACCATGCACGTCTTGCGCGACGCGGTGAGACTCCAGCCGCGCCGGTAGAGCGCATCGGAGATGTAGCCGCCGAGCCAGCCGCCCGGGATCGAGATCAGCGCCGGGACCATACCGAGCGTGCCGAGCGATTTCAGCGAGAAGCCGCGCGTCTGCACGAGATAGCTCGGAAACCACGTGATGAAGAAATAGATGACGAAGTTCAGGCAGAAGAAGCCGATCATCATTCCCCACATCGTGCGGTGGCGGAACAGCGAAGCCCATGTTGCATCGCTGGCGCTGCGTACGTGCGGCTGCGGCACGACGTCTTTCTCGCCGGTCATGTCGCCGTGCGCTGGGCTGCGATAGATCGCAAACCAGCCGAGCATCCACACCGCGCCGATCAACCCGGTGATCACAAACGAAGCCTTCCATCCAAGCGTACCGATGATCAGCGCGACGACGGGAATCGACAGTGCGGAGCCGACTCGCGAACCGCTATCGAAGATGCTGGTCGCGAGCGCGCGCTGCGCCGGCTTGAACCACTGGCTGACGAGCTTCGCACACGATGGATAGGCGCCCGCTTCGCCGATGCCGAGCATCAGCCGGCAGCCGAACATCCCCGCCACGCTCGAGGTTGCCGCGGTCGCGGCGGTGAAGAGCGACCACCAGCCCACCGCGAGCGGCAGCGCGATGCGTGCGCCGACCCGGTCGATGAACCAGCCGAACGGCATCTGCATCAGTGCGTAGGTCCAGAAGAAGCCGCTCAGGATCAGGCCCATCTCGGCGGGGCCAATGCCGAGCGCCTTTTCGATCTGCGGTGCCGCGACAGCGAGATTCGCGCGATCGATGTAGTTCACCGCGATCGCGAGGAAGCAGAACAGGATCACCACCCAGCGCATTTTCCTCATGCTACGTCTCCTCCAGTGGCGGCATCGATTGTATGGATCGTGCCGTCCGCTGCGATGCCAGGCAGGCGGGCGGTCTGTCCTGTGCGTTCCGCTCTGGTGGCGGAACTGCTTTGGGGCTAGTGCGCTACGTTCAGGCGACAGTGGTCTCAGGCCGCGCGCGACACGGTGGTGTGCCTAATCGGACCTCGATGCGGTGAAGAAGACGTTGACGTCAGGAGTCATGGCCCGCCACCTTGAGCATGTTTCTGTTGTTGGAGCCATCGACGTTGGCAAGGAGGCCGCCCTTGCGCGTCGTTTTCATGTCGAGCGGCTCTCCTTGATGTCGATACGGATTCACGCATCATAGCGGATGCCGACTTCGGAGTTTCCCGCAATCATGGGGCTGTGAACAGGCAATTGGGAGGGGGCTACAGCGCGCCGCGTTGGCGACGAGCGGATGTGGAGCGGCGTGCGGGCGCAAGCCGCCGTGCAGCGTCACCTAAAGGTGTCACACGCGCAGTACATGAGACAACTGCGCCACTGGGCACAACCCAGCGCCCACCCGGGCACCTGGCGCGCAGTCAGCCCGCGAACCAGCTACCCCGGATAAGCCTCATCAACCTTCAACCCCGCCAGCTTGAAAATCACCCGCAAGGTCTGCGGCTTGATATCGCGCCGCGACGCGAGCGTCGTCATCACGAAGTCGAGCACCTTCGCGTACTTGAGCAGCGTCAACGAGCTTTCGAGGTCGACGCTGCCATCGCGCATCGCCTCGGCGAGCCGCAACATCTCGGTGGAAATGTCGCGTGCCATTTCCAGTTCGAGTTGCTGCTTCTCCGTCCATGCTGGCGTCGCCGTCAGCTTCGCAAGCAGTTCCTGAAACTTCTGCTCTGCGCTTCCGTTGGGTATCGCATCCATTGCCGCCTCTTCATCGTCTGAGTGCGCTTCCGGTTGAGATCGCGGCGCACTGCAGGTTACGTAACGTTCGAGCCCGTGTTCCGGGTCCGACCTCCCACACGCTTGACGGTCCGCACGATCGAAAGCGGCGTCCGGCAGCCTGTCCTTGTTGTTCTGCGGGCCTCGACAGGCAGGCCCGCATTCAGCATGACGGCGCGGCGATTGCCCCGCGCCGCGCCTGGCGTAATCAAGAGCAGGAAGTATTCCAGGTTGCTGCGTCTGCGGCCGCTTGTACCGCTAAAAGTGCCGGTAAAAAACTCGCTCGCTCGCGCTTTCGGTAAACTGGCAGCAACTTTTCTCTTTTTCCGTCGCCTGTCGCACGTTCGCGATGCAATCGGCGGCGGTTTCAATCGATGTCCGGCAAAACTCACGAAATCCGTCCCAACCAGTCCGTCGAACTGCTGAAGGAGCTGCATATCCTGACGCGCGACGGCAAGATGAATCAGGACAGCCGTCGCAAGCTGAAGCAGGTCTATCACCTGTTCCAGTTCATCGAGCCGCTGCTGAAAGAATTGAAAGCAGCGCAGGGCGACATGACGCTCGTCGACCACGGTGCGGGCAAGTCGTATCTCGGCTTCATCCTCTACGACCTGTTCTTCAAGGAACAGCATGACGGGTCGCACATCTACGGCATCGAGACGCGCGAAGAACTGGTGGTGAAATCGCAGGAGCTGGCGACGCGGCTGGGCTTCGGCGGGATGTCGTTCCTGAATCTGTCGGTGGCGGACTCGATCGTGTCGGACCGCCTGCCGCCTTCGATCGACATCGTCACCGCGCTGCACGCCTGCGACACCGCCACCGACGACGCCATCCGCTTCGCGCTGCAGAAGCAGGCGAAGTACATCGTCGTGGTGCCGTGCTGTCAGGCCGAAGTGGCCGGCGTTCTACGGCGCAACAAGGGGAAGTCGCTTGGGCAGGCGCTCGCGGAGATGTGGCGCCATCCGCTGCACACGCGCGAATTCGGCAGTCAGATCACCAACGTGCTGCGCTGTCTGCAACTGGAGGCGCACGGGTACCAGGTGAGCGTGACCGAACTGGTCGGCTGGGAACACTCGATGAAAAACGAGCTGATCATCGCCCAGTACAAGGACTTGCCGCGGCGCCGTCCGGCGGAGCGGCTCCATGAAGTGATGGATACGCTGGGTATCGCCGAGATGCGCGAGCGGTTTTTCGCGCCGGCCTGAACTTCGTTGTGCGGGCTGGCGCAGCCTTAGTCCTGCGCGGGTTCATTCATCCAGTCGAGCCAGCCCGCGTGACCCAGGCGCCGGAGCGTTTCCTGATTGCGTTCGTAGATATCGGCGGCGTCGGGAAACGCATCGACTGCACGCTCGATGCTCGCCTCGCGCAGCAGATGCAGGATCGGATACGGCGCGCGGTTCGTGTAGTTCTCGATATCGTCTGCTTCGCTGCCTTCGAACTGATATCGCGGATGAAAGCTCGCAATCTGCAGTTCGCCTTCGAGGCGCAACTGCCGCAACAGCCGGTCCGCGAAGAACAGGCAGTCGTTGTAGTCGGTGAAATCGGCGAGCGCGTGCGGGAGGATTAGCAGCGTTGTGTCGATTGTGGCGGGATCGGCGGCGGTGAGGATTTGCAACTCCGCTTCGAGATCGCTCAGCACGCCTTCAAGGCTCGTGGCTTCGCTGATCGCGTAGCGGATCTGCTGCTTCACATGCACGGCCTTGGCGAACGGACACAGGTTCAGGCCGATCACCGCACGCGTGAGCCAGTGGCGGGTAGCGGCCAGCACGTCGTCGTGCGAGAGAGGCAACGCCATCGTCACGGCTGTGGTTTCGATTGCGACGGCGACGAGAACGATGCGGCTGGTGTCCCCGCGCAAGCCGCGGCGATCAACAGTGCCGCCACGCGCGGCGCCGTGCGTATCGGTCCACAACCCGGACCGTAGGTCTGGCTCGCCGCATAGATTCCCTCGATCAACAACCCAAGCGCATCGGCGAGCGCTGCGGGATCGTCCGCGCCAGCTTCGCTCGCGAGTTCATTCAGCCGCGCCATCAGCTTTGTTTTATTGCGCAGCACGCAGAGTCGCGCCGGGTGCGATGCATCCGGGAATTCCGTCGATACGTTGACGAACGGGCAGCCGCGATAGTCATCGACGGATGCACGCCCCGAAAGATCTTCGAAGTACTGCACGAGTTGCTTTGCCGGCTCACCGGGGTGGCGGGCGACACTCTGTTCGAAGCGCCGGAAGAACCCTTCATCCGACCGCTCGAGGTAAGCGACGACCAGATCGTCCTTCGACGAAAACTGCCGGTACAGGCTCATCTTGTTGACGCCCGCGAGTTCGACCACCGCGTCGACGCCGACGGCCCGCACGCCTTCCCGATAAAAAAGCTCCTCGGCCGCATTTAACAGATGTTCCTGCGCCTCGGCGCCGGCCATCTGCGTACGGCTGCGGCGAACCGCTTCGGGCTTGACGGTCGTGCTATCGGTCATGGCATTCCACCTTCGGTTCATCAATGGCTTGACATGTTACCGACCAGTCACTAAGATCGCAACTCCATTGTGACAGATCGGTCACAAGTCCTTTACCGGATCGGTAACAATCCGGCACTCATTGAAAGCGGCGTCCCGTCCATGGCGGAAGCAGGCCGACTGGAGAACCGATGAACTGGGCAGCAAGAAGAATCGGCGGGCGTTTCCATTACGGGTGGCTCACGGTCGCCGTCGTGTTTCTGGTGTTGCTGGCCGCGGCCGGCACGCGCGCCACGCCGAGCGTGATGATGGTGCCGCTCGAACATCAGTTCGGCTGGAGCCGTGCGACGATCTCGCTGGCGATCTCGGTCAACATCGCGCTCTATGGCTTGATGGGGCCGTTCGCAGCCGCGGCGATGCAGCGCTTCGGCATACGACCCACCGTGCTGGTGGCGCTTTCGACGATGGCCGCCGGCGTGGCACTGTCGTCGCTGATGACGGCGCCGTGGCAGATGATCCTGATCTGGGGCGTGATGGTGGGCGGCGCGACGGGTGTCGCGGCGCTGTCGCTGTCGGCAACCGTGGTGAACCGCTGGTTCACGACCCATCGCGGTCTCGTGATGGGCATCCTGACCGCCAGTTCGGCAACCGGCCAGCTCGTGTTCCTGCCGCTGCTCGCATCGATCGCGGAGCATCACGGCTGGCGTCAGGTCGTGTGGGTCGTCGCGGGGGCCGCGGCAATCGTCCTGCCGCTCGTCGCATTCCTGCTGCCCGAGCGCCCTGCCAGCGTCGCACTGCGCCCGTTTGGCGAAGCACCTGGCGCACCGGTCGCCACTCGCATCGAGACGAAGAATCCGTTGCAGATTGCATTCGGCACGCTTGCGTCGGCAAGCAAGACGCGTGACTTCTGGTTGTTGTTCTTCAGCTTCTTTATCTGCGGCGCGAGTACCAACGGCTATATCGGCACCCACCTGATCGCGATGTGCGGCGACTACGGCATGACCGAAGTGCAGGGCGCATCGCTGCTCGCCGCGATGGGTATCTTCGATCTGTTCGGCACGACGCTGTCGGGCTGGCTGTCGGACCGCTTCAACAGTCGCGTGCTGCTGTTCTGGTACTACGGGCTGCGCGGCCTGTCGCTGATGTACTTGCCGCACGCATTCGGCATCGACTTCTACGGCCTGCCGATCTTCGCACTGTTCTATGGGCTCGACTGGATCGCGACCGTGCCGCCGACCGTGCGCCTCGCTACCGATGTCTATGGCAAGGAGGCCGCGCCGGTCGTGTTCGGCTGGATCGTCGCGGGCCATCAACTCGGCGCGGCATTTGCGGCACTGGGCGCGGGCATGCTGCGCTCGAGCCTCGGCACCTACACTGTTGCATCGATGATTTCGGGCGGCTTGTGTCTCGTCGCATCGGTGCTGGTGTTGCGCATCAACCGGCGCGACCGGCCGGTCGCGGCACAGGCAGCGTGAGTGCGTTCGCACCGGCATCGACGACGTTCGTTGCGTTGAACAAGCGAGCGCTCAAGCGCGTTTTGCGATGCCCGGGTTATGCTATGTGCCCCCGGGCGTTCGCCCGTCGACATATAACCTCGACTGAGAGAAGCGCATGACCACCAAACACGCACCGACCGACGTTTCCATTCACGAGTTGCTCGCTGGGCGCTGGAGCCCGCGGGCCTTTTCGAATGAGCCGGTGAGCCGCGAGCACTTGCATTCGGTTCTCGAGGCCGCGCGCTGGGCGCCGTCGTCCTTCAACGCACAGCCGTGGCGTTTCCTTGTATTCGATCGCAGCACCGACGAAGCCGCATTCAAGCGCGCCTTCGCAACGCTCGTGCCGTTCAATCAAGGCTGGAATGGATCGGTGCCGGTGTTGATCGCCGTGACCACGCAGACGCTGACGAGCAAGGGTGAAGTCAATCGTTGCGCACCCTACGATGCAGGTGCGGCCGCGATGGCGCTGGTGCTGCAGGCTCATGCACTCGGCCTCGCTGCGCATCAGATGGCTGGCGTCGACGTCAATGCATTCCGCAGCGCGTTTGCGATTCCGGACGATGTCGAAGTGATCGCGATGATCTCGCTCGGACACTATGGCGATGCGGCGAAACTCGACCCGGCGTTGCGTGACCGCGAGAAGGCTGGGCGTACGCGTTCGCCGCTCGGCGAAATTGCCTTTGCCGGCGCGTGGAAGAAGCCTTTCGTGGCAGCTTGAGTACGCGGTAGGGCAACATGTGGCGCGCGGCTTTTGCCGCGCGTTTTTGTTTATGGCGTCGATTGCGCAACAGCCTCAATCGTCATCGGCGACTGCCGACAGCGGTGTCGCCACACTTTCCAGCGATTTCCTTTCCGCATCGACACCCCAGATCCCCGCGATTACCGCCGCAACGAGCATGAGCGCCGAGCCGAGCAGGTAACCCGCGAAGACTTCACTGCGCTGCTGCGTGTCGATCAACCGGCCGAACAACGCCGGTCCTGCAATGCCTCCGAGCGCGGTGCCAAATGCATAGAACACCGCGATCGCAAGCGCGCGGATTTCGAGCGGAAACGATTCGCTCACCGTCAGATATGCAGAACTCGCCGCCGCCGAGGCAAAGAAGAAGATCGTCATCCACGCCAGCGTCTGTGTCGTCACGGTAAGCCACTGCTGTTCGAACAGATAGCCGCTCACGGCTAGCAGGATGCCGGATAGCGCATAGGTCGTCGCGATCATCACGCGACGGCCGATCACATCGAACAGCCGGCCAAGCACGAGCGGTCCGAGAAAGTTGCCGAGCGCGAACGGCAGCAGGTACCAGCCGATGTGGTCGCCTGGCACGTGATAGAAATCGCTGAGGACCAGTGCGTAGGTGAAGAAGATCGCGTTGTAGAAGAACGCCTGCGCGGTCATCAGCGAGAGGCCCACTAGCGAGCGCCGTCGATGCAGCCTGAACAGCGTATCGAATACTTCGCTGAGCGCCGTATGTTTGCGCACGCGCAACCGCAGCGGGCTCGCGGTTGTATCGACGGGCGGCAGCGTGGCGCCGTTGTGGTGAAAACGCGCTTCGATACCCTCGACGATCGTGCGTGCCTCGTCGGCTTCGCCATGCGTCAGCAGCCAGCGCGGACTTTCCGGCACCCATGCGCGCATCGGCAGGATGGCGAGGGCGAGCACCGCGCCGATCAGGAAGCACGCGCGCCAGCCCCAGTCCGCCGGCAGCAGGCCCGGATCGAGCAGCACCAGCGAGCCCGTCGCACCGAGCCCCGCGCCCACCCAGAACGTCCCGTTGATCGCGAGATCGGTCCAGCCGCGCACGCGTGCGGGCGTGAACTCCTGGATCGTCGAGTTGATCGCCGTATACTCGCCGCCGATGCCAGTACCGGTCAGGAAGCGGAACACGATGAAGCTCGCGAGATTCCACGACAGCGCGGTGGCGGCGGTCGCGGCGAGGTAGAGCGTGAGCGTAATGAAGAAGAGCTTGCGGCGCCCGAGCCGGTCGGTGAGCCAGCCGAAACCGAGCGCCCCAAGCACCGCGCCCGCAATGTAGGCGCTGCCTGTCAGCCCGACGTCCGCGTTGGAAAAATGCAGCGCCGGACTCGTCTTGAGCGCGCTCGCGACGGCGCCCGCCAGCGTCACTTCGAGCCCGTCCAGCAGCCAGGTGATCCCGAGCGCCGCGACGATCAGCGAGTGGAAACGACCCCACGGCAGGCGGTCGAGCCGCGCAGGCAGGTCGGTGACGACGATCGCGGGCGATGTATCGCGCGGTACGGCGGTGGACGGCCCGGTCATTTCGGCTTGTCTCCTGGCGTGGCGTGATTGGATGGTATAACCGCCTATCGCGAGCAATTTCCGTTCTGCGCACCGGTTGCCGTGCGCGGCGCTTCGTGATAAAAAGCCCGTCCTCTCTTTCTGTCAGCGCCCGCCGCGAGCGGCGACTCCCTGCGATGACTTATTGTGCGATTGACTTCGGCACGTCGAATTCGGCGGTCGCGTTGCCTGACGCCGCTGGGGCGATGCGCCTCGCGCCCGTCGAGCGTGACTACACGACGCTGCCCACCGCCGTGTTCTTCAATGTCGACGAGAATACCCGCGAGTTCGGCCGCGCGGCGCTGGAAGCGTATATCGACGGCTTCGACGGGCGTTTGATGCGCTCGATGAAGAGCATTCTTGGGTCATCGCTGGCAGAAACCACCACCGATCTCGGCGACGGGTCTGCGATCCGCTATACCGATGTGATCGCGCTGTTCGTCGAGCATCTGAAGCGCTCTGCGGAAGCGGCCGCGGGCGCGCCGATTCATCGTGCGGTGCTCGGCCGGCCGGTGTTTTTCGTCGACGACGATCCCCGCGCCGACCAGCTTGCGCAGCAGCAGCTCGAGGCGGCGGCGCGCTCGGTCGGCTTGCGCGAGATCCACTTCCAGTACGAACCGATCGCCGCCGCATTCGACTACGAATCGCATCTCGAGGCGGAAGGGCTCGTGCTCGTGGCCGATATCGGCGGCGGTACGTCGGACTTCTCACTGGTGCGCGTCGGGCCGCAGCGCATGCATCGGCTCGAACGGAAAGACGACGTGCTCGCGCATCACGGCGTGCACGTGGCCGGGACCGATTTCGACCGCCGCGTCGAACTCGCGACGATCCTGCGAGAACTCGGCTATCAGACGTTCGACCCCGAAGGTCGCGAGATCCCGAACCGCGTGTATTTCGATCTGGCTACGTGGCATCTGATCAACACCGTCTATTCGCCCAAGCGCGTGAGCGAACTGTCGCTGATGCGGCATCTGTATCCGGATCTGCGGCATCACGACCGGCTGATGCGGGTCGTCGAGCGGCACCTTGGGCACGCCTTGGCCGCGCATGCAGAAGAAGCGAAGATCGGCGTGGCGGCGGGCGGCGAGACGGTGATCGACCTCGATGAAGTGGAGGACGATCTGCGGCTTGCATTCGACGAAGCCCAACTCGTCGAGGCAGGACTGGAAGAGACGCGGCGCATCGTCCTCGCCGCACGCGATACCGTGCAGGCCGCAGGCATCGCCCCACGCGATGTGACCGCGGTCTACTTCACCGGTGGATCGACGGGACTGCGGTTCTTGTCGGGCGCGCTGGCAGCCGCATTTCCGGATGCACAGCCGGTGTTCGGCGATCGCCTCGCGAGCGTCGCGACCGGGCTCGGCATTCACGCGCAACGTCTATTCATTTGAAATAAACCCCCGCGCTAAAAACAAAAAACCCCGCCAAGGCGGGGTTTTGTGCGTCCAGAAAAGGAAGCGTGCAGCTTACACCGGCTTGATGTTCGCAGCTTGCTTGCCCTTCGGGCCGGTCTTCACTTCGAAAGACACTTTTTGGTTTTCTTGCAGCGTCTTGAAGCCTTCCGTGCGGATTTCCGAGAAATGCGCGAACAGATCTTCGCCGCCGCCGTCGGGAGTGATGAAGCCAAAGCCCTTTGCGTCATTGAACCACTTGACGGTACCGGTTTCCATATTACTTGTTCCTAAAGATGATGAATAAGGCCGAAGCCCGTGGGGTGCATGAAAATCAAGGAAGGGGGTAATGGGACCAACCGGAGTACCGTTGATGGGCGAACTACGAAAGACCAATTCACTCGCCGCTTGAAATCCTGCCCGTCCGTTATACGGACATTTCGAGAGAAGGTCAATCGAAACCCACGGCGGCGCAAGGTTTTTGGCACCTGGCCCAAGTATTGCTTACAAAGCTTTCTATTCTTCGGGATTTTTTCCAGGGACAACCCGCATTTTCACTGCAATGATCCAGGGCAACCGTTAAACTACGCGCCGCGTGATGGTTGCGCCCGGCCCCGGGTTCGCACACCACGCACGGCGGTCGGTCGCCGTTAAGAACAAATCCCGCTTCAACAGCTCTTTTTGCAGGGCGCCGCGGCGATACGATAGAGACCGGCAGGCTCTCGAACACAGGAGAAGACGTGAAAAGTTCTATTCAACGGAACATCGGGCCGGTGGCGCTGATGCTGACCGGTCTCGGTTCGATCATCGGTTCGGGCTGGCTGTTCGGCGCGTGGAAAGCGGCAAAAATTGCAGGTCCGGCGTCGATTTGTGCATGGATTATCGGTGCGGTCGTGATTCTCGCTATTGCGCTCACTTATGCCGAACTGGGTGCGATGTTTCCGGAGTCGGGCGGCATGGTGCGCTACGCGCGCTACTCGCACGGCGCGCTGGTCGGTTTTATCAGCGCATGGGCCAACTGGATCGCCATCGTCTCGGTGATTCCGATCGAAGCCGAAGCGTCGATCCAGTACATGAGTACCTGGCCATACCAGTGGGCGCACGATCTATTCGTCAACGGGTCGCTAACCACGTTAGGGTTACTGCTTTCCGCAGTGCTCGTGATCATCTACTTCCTGCTGAATTACTGGGGCGTCAAACTGTTCGCCCGCGCTAATTCGGCGATCACGGTCTTCAAGTTCCTGATTCCCGGCGCTACGATCCTGGGCCTGATGCTGACGGGCTTTCACCACGAGAACTTCGGTGAAGCCAGCACGTTTGCTCCGTACGGCTGGTCGGCGGTGTTTACCGCGGTCGCGACGAGCGGCATCGTGTTCGCGTTCAACGGTTTCCAGAGCCCGATCAACCTGGCGGGCGAAGCGCGCAATCCGGCGAAGAGCGTGCCGTTCGCGGTGATCGGCTCGATCCTGCTGGCACTCGTGATCTATGTGCTGCTGCAGATCGCCTACATCGGCGCAGTGAATCCGACCGATGTGCTGAAGGGCTGGAGCCATTTCAACTTCGCCTCGCCGTTCGCCGAACTCGCGCTCGCGCTGAACCTGAACTGGCTCGCCATCCTGCTGTACGTCGATGCATTCGTTAGCCCGAGCGGTACCGGCACGACGTACATGGCGACGACGACCCGCATGATCTACGCGATGGAGCGCAACAACACGATGCCCAAGATGTTCGGCAACGTGCATCCGCTCTA
This sequence comes from Paraburkholderia megapolitana, assembly GCF_007556815.1. Classification (NCBI taxonomy): domain Bacteria; kingdom Pseudomonadati; phylum Pseudomonadota; class Betaproteobacteria; order Burkholderiales; family Burkholderiaceae; genus Paraburkholderia; species Paraburkholderia megapolitana. Next base: position 4,000,442 of record NZ_CP041745.1, on the reverse strand, counting down.
TGGCGTGCCGCGTCAGGCGATGTGGTTCAACCTGCTCGTGTCTTTCATCTTCCTGTTCTTCTTCCGCGGCTGGAGTTCGCTGGCGGCGGTGATTTCGGTGGCGACGGTGATCTCGTACCTGACGGGCCCGATCAGCCTGATGTCGCTGCGCCGCGCGGCAACCGATCTCGACCGGCCGCTGCATATTCCCGGCATGAAAGTGATCGCGCCGTTCGCCTTCGTCTGCGCATCGCTGATCCTGTTCTGGGCAAAATGGCCGCTGACCGGCGAGATCATCCTGCTGATGATCGTCGCGCTGCCGGTGTACTTCTACTACCAGACGAAGGCGGGCTTCGCCGGCTGGGGCCGCGATCTGAAGGCGGCGTGGTGGCTCGTCGCGTATCTGCCGGTGATGGCGATCCTGTCGCTGATCGGCAGCAAGCAGTTTGGCGGTCACAACATCCTGCCGTACGGCTGGGACATGCTGGTCGTGATCATCTGCTCGCTGATCTTCTATTACTGGGGTGTGCATACCGGCTATCGCACCGACTACCTCAACGAGCGTGAGAACCCGGACGAGATTCTCGAAGGGATCGGCGCTTGAGGTATCGCATGCACGGTCTGCGCGCCTGAATGGTGGCAGACCGCGTAGTACAACAGACGCGGTAAACGACAAGGCCCGCCTTGACTGATTCAGGTCAAGGCGGGCCTTGTCGTTTGCAGCTACGGCGTTGCCGTTATGCGCTGCCGAATACGTAGTTCGTCATCGCCAGGGTGCGCTGGTACGTGCCCAGCGACTGGACCGATAGCGTGTAGTCGTCGTCCGCCGCGCCCAGGGCGGCGAATACCGGCAGCAGGTGCTCGTCGGTGGGATGCATCAACACCGCGTGCGGCGCGCGGCTGCGATAGTCGAGCAACGCATCGATATCGCGTGCGGCCAGCCGCTCTTCGAACCAGTCGGTGAATTCGGCGACACGTGGATCGGCGTCGTTCGGGCCCGCCGAGAAATCCGCGCTGCGCAGGTTGTGCGTGATCTGGCCGGAGCCGATCACCATCACGCCGTCATCCTTCAGCGCGCGCAATGCCCGGCCTACACGGAAGTGATGCGCGGCGTCCATGTGAGGCTGGATCGACAACTGGGCGACGGGGATGTCGGCGGCGGGGAACATCAGCAGCATCGGCACCCACGCGCCGTGATCGAGCCCGTGCGACTGCGTCGTCGCGAGCAGGCCCTGCTCGCTCAACTGAGCGGCGGCGCGGCGTGCCACGTCGGGTGCACCGGGTGCCGGATAACGGATCTCGTAGAGCGCGCGCGGAAAGCCGTAGAAGTCGTGGATCGTCTCGGGTTGTTGCGCCGTGCTAGCCACCGGCGCTGCCGTGCCCCAGTGGGCGGAGAGCATCAGGATCGCGTTGGGGCGCGGCAACTGGGTCGACAACGCCGCGAATTCGCCCGACGGCATGGACGGATCGATCGGCAGGGTTGGCGCACCGTGCGAGAGGAAAAGAGCAGGTAGACGGGTCATCGCAGCGAGGCCGCGGCAAAAGCGGCTGGAAGGTTTCGTTGCGTTGAATATAGAGGCGAACCAGCCGTGGATAAACACGCGGGCGCGGATTTAACTGCGTCGCCGCTGTTGCTAATCGATCTGGCGCGGAGTGGCCTGCGCGACCCCACTGAACCCAGGCCGGTGCAAACGCCGCAGATCACTCTTCCGTACTACGCAGCCCGCCCCAGACCGGTGCGAGACCCGGCCCGCCGAGTGCGAACAGGTCCAGCACGCGCGCCACCGTGTGATCGACCATTTCGTCGATCGATGCCGGCGCGTTGTAGAACGCCGGCAACGGCGGAAAAATCACGCCGCCCATTTCGGTCACGGCCGTCATGTTGCGCAGATGCGCGAGATTGAGCGGCGTCTCGCGCACCATCAGCACCAGCCGGCGCCGCTCCTTCAGCGTGACGTCGGCCGCGCGCGTGATCAGGTTGTCGGAGAGCCCGTGCGCGATACTCGCGAGGGTTTTCATCGAACACGGCGCGACGATCATGCCGTCGGTGCGAAAGGACCCGGACGCGATGGTTGCGCCGACATCGCGCACCGAATGGACCACATCGGCGAGCGGATGAATGTCTTCTCTCGACAGCTGGAGTTCGTGCCGGATATTGAGCCAGCCGGCGCTGGAGATCAGCAGATGGGATTCGACGCCACCCAGCCGCCGCAGCGTTTCAAGCAGCCGGATGCCGTACACAGCACCGGTCGCGCCGGTGATCGCGACGATCAGCCGGTGCGGTGCCGCCGCACGTGGGTCGAGGGAGGGCGGCACTATCGTACGGACGAGCGGTTCGTGAGGATGCCGCTCAGGCGGCAGCGAAGAGCTGCTGCAGCTCGCCCGACTGATACATCTCCATCATGATGTCCGAGCCGCCGACGAACTCACCCTTCACGTACAGCTGCGGGATGGTCGGCCAGTTCGAGAATTCCTTGATGCCCTGACGGATGCCGTCGTCCTCGAGGACGTTGACGGTCTTCAGTTCGTCGACGCCGCACGCCTTCAGGATCTGGATGGCGCGGCCCGAAAAACCGCACATCGGGAATTGCGAGGTGCCCTTCATGAAGAGCACGACGGTGTTTTCGTCGACGATTTGCTTGATGCGTTGTTGCGTGTCCATGAGGCTGACCTTGCGGTTCCAGAGTGATGTGGGGATAGGTTGAAATGATAGCGGATTTCGCGTAAGGCGGCCTTGCGGGCCTCAGCCGGGCATCTGGGCGCCGCTGATACGCTCGATGCCGGCAAGATCGCGGGCCGAACTGGCGGCGAGCAAACCGCGCTCCGTGAGCAGTGCGCGTACGGCGGCTGCCTGGTCGTAGCCGTGCTCGATCCAGAGCGCGCCGCCGGGCACGAGGTGGCGCGGGGCGCCCGCGACGATCGTGCGGATCGCCGCCAGGCCGTCGGCCTCGTCGGTTAATGCACCGCGAGGTTCGAAGCGGAGATCGCCCTGGCTCAGATGCGGATCGCCGCTGGCGATATACGGCGGATTGCTGACGATGACGTCGAAGTGCAGCGCGGTATCGAGCGCCGCGTACCAGTCGCCCTGTGCGAACTGTAGCGGCCCGCCGGGACGCGCCGGATCGAGCAATCGAGCGGCGTTGCGCGCCGCGACGCCGAGCGCTTCGGCCGAGCGGTCGGTGGCCCAGATGCGCGCATCGGGCCGCTCCGAGGCAATCGCGACAGCAATTGCGCCGGTGCCGGTACCCAGATCGAGGACACGCGGCACCCGGCGCCCAACGAGTGCCGCCAGCGCCGTTTCAACCAGCAGTTCGGTTTCAGGCCGCGGAATCAGCACGTCCGGTGTGACCTCGAAGTCGAGCCCGAAGAATTCCCGCGAGCCGATCAGTTGCGCCACCGGCTCGCCCGCGACGCGACGTGCTTCGAGCGTACGGAAACGCGCGACAAGTGCTGCATCGAGCGGCTCATCGCTGCGCGTAATCAACTCGGTACGGCGCCAGCCGAGCACATGCCCGAGCAGGATGCGCGCTTCGAGTGGCGCTAGTGGCGAGACACGCAACAGGGCGGCGACGGTATCCATGCGAGCCTGCCGTCAGTCAGCGTCGCCCAGCGACGCCAGCAGTTCCGCCTGATGCTCGCTGACGAGCGCCGCGATCAGTTCGTCGAGATCGCCGTCCATGATCGAGTCGAGGCGGTACAGCGTCAGGTTGATCCGGTGATCGGTCAACCGCCCCTGCGGAAAGTTGTAAGTGCGGATACGCTCCGAGCGGTCGCCGGAGCCGATCAGGCTCTTGCGCGTCGCCGCTTCTTTCGCCTGCTGCTCGTGAGATTGCTTGTCCTTGATGCGCGCGGCCAGCACCTTCAGCGCGCGATCCTTGTTCTTGTGCTGCGAGCGATCGTCCTGGCACTCGACGACGATGCCGGTCGGCAAGTGAGTGACACGCACCGCCGAGTCGGTCTTGTTGATGTGCTGACCGCCCGCCCCGGACGCGCGGAACGTGTCGATGCGAAGATCCGCCGGATTGATTTCGACTTCGCCGATCTCATCCGCTTCGGGCATCACGGCGACGGTGCAAGCAGACGTGTGAATGCGGCCCTGCGTTTCGGTAGCCGGCACGCGCTGCACGCGATGACCACCCGATTCGAACTTGAGCTTCGAATACGCGGCTTCGCCCGCAATCCGCACGATCACTTCCTTGTAGCCGCCAAGATCGGATTCGCTCGCCGACATCATCTCGACCTGCCAGCGGTTGCGTTCCGCGTAGCGCAGGTACATCCGCAGCAGATCGCCTGCAAACAGCGCCGATTCGTCGCCGCCCGTGCCCGCGCGGATTTCGACGAAGATGTTGCGCTCGTCGTTCGGGTCTTTCGGCAGCAGCATCTTCTGCAGTTCGGCGGCGAGCTGTTCCATGCGCTCGCGTGCCGCGCGGATTTCTTCTTCCGCGAAGTCGCGCATCGACGCATCGGCGAGCAGTTCCTGCGCGGTCGCCGCATCGCCGGCCGCGTGGCGCCACTGCGCGTACTGCTCAACCACCGGGCCGAGTTCGGCATGCTCGCGGGTGAGCTTACGGTATTGGTCGAGATTCGCCGTGATGTCTTCGCGGCTCAACAGATCGTTTAGTTCGGCCAGTCGGGTAGTGAGCTGGTCGAGCTTGCTTTGCATGCTCGTTTTCATCGGTCGGTCGGAGCGTGTTCCGGAAAGGACGGCGGGATAGATAAGGATCGGAGGAACGGACTGGGCGCGAGCCCTGAGGCGGGCGCCGGGCGGGCTCGCGGGGAAACGGCAAGCGGGCCCGGGGCGCGGTGGCGGCAGTGCCGCTAACGCTCCGTAGAACCGGAGTGTTTGTAGAAGCCGCCCATCAGGTCGATGAGCGCGTCGCGGTCCGGACCGCTCGCGCGATTGAGCGCATGCGTGGGGCCGTGGATCAGCTTGTTGGTGAGCGCCTGCGACAGCGCTTCGAGCACGGCAGCGGGATCTTCGCCGCGCGCGAGCATCTTCTGCGCGCGCTCCACTTCAGCGCGACGCAATGCATCCGCCTGGGTGTGCATGTGGCGAATGACCGGCACGATGCTGCGCGCATCGAGCCACTGCATGAAGTTCTGTACGCGCGTTTCGATGATCGCTTCGGCCTGGGCGACCGCGGCCTGGCGCGAGGCATTGCCTTCGCGGACGATCGCGCCGAGGTCGTCGACGGTGTACAGGAACACGTCTTCGAGCTTGCCGACTTCGGGTTCGATGTCGCGCGGTACCGCGAGGTCGACCATGAAAATCGGCCGGTGGCGGCGGGCCTTCACGGCGCGCTCGACGGCGCCGAGCCCGATGATCGGCAGCGTCGATGCCGTACACGACACGACGATGTCGAACTCGTGCAACCGCGTGGGCAGCTCGGCGAGCGGAATGGCGCGACCGTTAAAGCGTTCGGCGAGCCGCGAGCCGCGTTCGGCGGTACGGTTCGCGACCACCAGTTCGCGCGGCTGCTGGGCGGCGAAGTGGGTCGCGCACAGTTCGATCATTTCGCCGGCGCCGATAAACAGCACGCGCTGGTTCGCGATCTTGTCGAAAATGCGTTGCGCGAGCCGCACGGCGGCGGCGGCCATCGAGACCGACTGCGCGCCGATTTCAGTGGTGCCGCGCACTTCCTTCGCCACCGCGAAAGTGCGCTGGAACAGCTGGTTCAGGTAAGTCCCGAGCGCGCCGGCTTCCGATGCCGTGCGTACCGCGTCTTTCATCTGCCCGAGAATCTGCGTTTCGCCGAGCACCATCGAGTCGAGCCCCGACGCAACGCGAAACGCGTGGCGCACCGCTTCCGACTGCGGCAGCGCATAGACGTGTGGCGCGAGTTCGTCGACGGGGAGGTTGTGGTACTTCGACAGCCAGTGGATGGCGGCTTCGCGGGCGGCCTGGTCGTCGGTGGCGCAGTAGAGTTCAGTGCGGTTGCAGGTGGACAGGATCGCGGCTTCGGGGGCGGTGGGGGCCATGCGCCCCAACCAAAGGTCCTTGAACGTCGCGAGGGCGGGCTTGATCTGTTCGAGCGGAAACGCCACACGTTCGCGCAAGGCGACGGGTGCGGTGTGGTGATTGATTCCGATCGTTAGAAGCTGCATATGCGGGGCTATGGTTGCGGCCAATATTATAGCGTTTTCACGATTCTTTCAGTCCGTCCGGCATATTCGGGCTATTACGTACGGCCCGGGGCGGCCGGCACCGTGGGGTTGTCGTGCGGCTTCAGGGGTCGCAGCCGGGGTGGCAAAGCGGTGTCGGGCAACGGTGAGGAGGCCGCTTTCTGGCAGTCTGGCCGGTGAATATGGCAGATGAGGGGAGGTCAGAGCGGACATCTGTACGTTTCCGCACCCGCGACCTTACGCCACGGCGCGATTTTGTCCGTCCGCTTCGGGCGCGGCGGGCCGAGTGACAAACTGGACTGGTTACCGGAGCGCCGGTCGTGTAAAAATCACGGGTGCGCGGAATAAACGGTAAATAAAAGCCAGACAACTTACCGTAATTCCGGCTTCGCGCGACCGAAACTGATTCGTAGAACCATAGCCGTCCGAATGGTCAAAACGTAGGCAGAATGCGGATTACGCGGCTTGCCATAGATTATTGTGCCCCGTAAACTCAGTCGACGGACCCAGGCAGCAATGCCGGTTCTCAGTAAAACGGAATAAAAATGCTCCTTGGGGAAACGATTTTCGCCCACACAATTAATCTGATTCATGGCGAGGTCGACTGATGGGTTGGTTCGGCATTATCGTGCTGGGCGCCGCAGTCGGTCTGGCGGGTGCATGGTTGCATCCCCTGCGGCGCGCAACCCGCGCTCGCTGGTGGCTCGCTGTCGTGGCCGGTATCGCCGGCGCGGCGCTGGGTCTGATGGCCGGCAATGTGACCGGTCTCTTTCATGACGGCGACACGCTCGAATGGCCCTTTTGCACGGCCTTCGCGTTCATCGCCGTCGCCCTGACGGTCGGCTTGTTCTCCCGTCGCTGAATGTTTGCAGGTGAATCTGATGAATGCCCGTCTTCCTGAAACCTCCACGATCCCCGAGCGGATCGCCGCCCTGCGCGCAGCGATGTCTCGCGAGGGACTGGCCGCGTACCTCGTGCCGTCGGCGGATCCGCATCTGTCCGAATACCTGCCGGGCCGCTGGCAGAGCCGCGAATGGCTGTCCGGCTTTACCGGATCGGCCGGCACACTGGTGGTCACCGGCAGCTTTGCCGGCTTGTGGACCGACAGCCGCTACTGGTCGCAGGCCGAAGCGCAACTGGCCGGCACCGGCGTGCAATTGATGAAAATGCTGGGTGGCCAGCAAAGCGCGCCGCATTTCGAATGGCTTGCGCAGAACGTGGCAAGCGGCAGTGCGGTTGGGGTGGATGGCGCGGTGCTCGGCATTGCCCCAGCGCGCGCGCTGACCGACGCGCTGACCGCGCGCGGCGTGCAACTGCGTACCGACGTCGACCTGCTCGATACGATCTGGCCACAGCGGCCCGCGTTGCCCGTCGATGCCGTCTATGAGCACATCGCGCCGCACGCGAGCGTCACCCGTACCGACAAGCTCGACCAGGTGCGTCGCGCGATGCAGGAAAAGGGCGCGCAGTGGCATTTCATCTCGACGCTCGACGATCTCGCGTGGCTGTTCAATCTGCGCGGTGCCGACGTCAGCTATAACCCGGTGTTCGTTGCGCACGCACTGATCGGTCTGGACAGCGCCACGCTGTTTGTCTCGAACGGCAAGGTGCCCGAGGCGCTTGCGGCATCGCTGGCTCGCGACGGCGTGCGCGTCGAACCGTATGCGCATGCGGTACCCGCGCTCGTCGCGCTGCCCGCTGGCACCACGCTGCTGATCGATCCGCGTCGCGTCACGCTTGGCGTCATGAAGTCGTTGCCGTCGACGGTGAAGGTGATCGAGGCGGTCAATCCGTCGATCTTCTTCAAGTCGCGCAAGACCGAAGCCGAAGCCGAACACATTCGCGCGACGATGGAGCAGGACGGTGCGGCACTGGCCGAATTTTTCGCGTGGTTCGAAGGCGCGCTCGGCCATCAGACGATCACCGAGCTGACCATCGACGAACGTCTCACCGCAGCGCGCGCGCGGCGCCCTGGTTTCACATCGCTGAGCTTCGCGACGATTGCGGGGTTCAACGGCAACGGTGCGATGCCGCACTACCGAGCGACCGAAGCATCGCATGCGACGATCGAAGGCAATGGTTTGCTGCTGATCGATTCGGGCGGCCAGTATCTGAGCGGCACGACCGACATCACACGCGTCGTGCCGATCGGTACGATTAGCGATGCACACCGGCACGACTTCACGACAGTGCTGAAGGGCACGATGGCGCTGTCGCGTGCGCGCTTTCCGCGCGGCATTCGCTCGCCGATGCTCGACGCGATCGCGCGCGCGCCGATCTGGGAAGCAGGCGCCGATTACGGTCACGGCACCGGTCACGGCGTCGGTTACTTCCTGAACGTGCATGAAGGTCCGCAGGTGATCGCGCATTACGCCGCCGCCGAATCGTGGACCGCGATGGAAGAAGGCATGATCACGTCGATCGAGCCGGGCCTGTACCGGCCGGGCAAGTGGGGCGTGCGGATCGAGAATCTCGTGCTGAACCGTGCCGCGGAGCAAACCGAGTTCGGCGATTTCCTGCGGTTCGAGACGCTCACGCTGTGCCCGATCGACACGCGCTGCCTCGCGTTGCCGCTGCTGCGCGACGACGAGCGTGCGTGGTTGAACAGTTATCACGAGACGGTGCGCGCGCGCGTGTCGCCGCATGTATCGGGCGATGCGAAGGCGTGGCTCGAGGCGCGTACGCAGCCGGTTTGATGGCGCGTTAACGCGTGTGCGGGACGATTGATCTGCCTTCGATGTGACAGCGGAGACACGGTATGGCGGGCGTAGCGGTTGTGGTCATCGATGTGCAGCGGGCCTTCTTCTTCGGCCCCGACGCAGCGTATCGCGGTGACGAAGTGGTCGCAGAGATCAACCGGCTGACCGGCGCCGCGCGTGCCGCCGGTGCGCCGGTGTTCTTCGTGCAGCACGACGGCGAAGCCGGCGACGAAGTCGAGCCGCACACCGAAGGCTGGCAATTGCATCCGGGGTTCGTGCGCAGTGATACGGACGTTGTCGTTAACAAAGCGGTCGGCGATTCGTTTCACGAGACGCCGCTCGCGGACATGCTCGCGCGGCGCGATGTCGACAGCCTGCTGATTTGCGGCTACGCGACCGAATTCTGCATCGACGCCACCGCGCGCCGCGCGGCGTTTCTCGGCTATCGGACGACGGTCGTCAGCGATCTGCACACCACGCAGCACACGTCCTCGCTCACGCCGCAGCAAATCGTCGATCACTACAACCAGTTGTGGCCACGCGCTTCGCTGTCCGGCAACCGCGTCGCCGTGCGCCCGCTCGCCGACGTGCTTGCCGCGGAGTTTGCATGACCATCAAGGCGGTCGTGTTCGATTTCGGCGGTGTGCTGATCGACTGGAGTCCCGAGCATCTGTATCGCAAGCTGATTCCGGACGAGGCCGAGCGCCGCTGGTTTCTCACCCACGTCTGCACGATGGACTGGGTGGTTCGCCAGGACGGTGGCCAGCCGCTTGCCGAAGGCACCGCCGAACTGGTCGCGAAGTTTCCCGAACACGAGGCGCTGATCCGCGCGTTCTACACGCGCTGGCACGAGATGATCGGCGGGCTGCACGAAGACACGATGGCGATCGTCGAGACGCTCGAAGCCGCGGGCGTGCCGCTCTACGGGCTCACGAACTGGTCGGACGAGACGTTTCCGTATGCATGGGAGCACTTCCCGATGCTGCGGCGTTTCCACGATATTGTCGTGTCCGGTCGCGTGAAACTCGTCAAACCCGATCCGGCGATTTTTGCGGCGATGCGCGAACGGATTGAAGTGCGCTTGCCTGGTATTGCACCGGGTGAACTCGCTTTTATCGACGACAACCGGAAGAATGTCGAAGCGGCAACCGCACTCGGCTGGCACGCCATTCATCACACGAGCGCTGCCATAACAGCCGCAGCGTTGCGTGAACTAGGCCTGCCGGTCTGACACTGTCGCAAGACGCGATCTTAGTGCTCCCTCAAACCTTTAAGCTCCGCTGAGCGACATCGCCGCGGGCCGTTCTGCGACTACGTGGCAGGCGTCTCGCAGTTGAACTCCACCGCACGACATCGGCATAGGTCTTTCCGCGACTCCGCGGCAGGTGTCACGCATTTAAACCCCACCGCGCGACATTGGCGTGAGTCTTTCCGCAACCGCGCGGCACGCATCGCGCAGCGGTGCAATGTAGGTTTCCTGCGGCGTCGCGCTACGGCGAAACAGCGGAATACTCACGCTGATGCACGCAACAGGCCGACCATCCGGGTCCGGAATCGCACAGCCGTAGCAAAATATCTGCGCCTCGTTCTCTTCGCGATCTTCCGCGTGGCCGCGTTCGCGTGTCGTCTCGAGTTCGGCGGCGAGTACTGCGGGCTCGACAATCGTGTTCGGCGTCAAGCGTTCGAGCGCGACACCGCGCAGCAGCGCAGTGCGCGTGCCGGTATCGAGCGCGGCGAGGTACGCCTTGCCCACCGAACTCGAATAGAGCGTCACGCGTGTCCCGATGCGCGACGCCATCCGCACCGCATGCGGACTTTCCAGTTTCTCGATGAAGACCATTTCCGAGCCGCTACGCACTGCGAGATGCACGGTTTCCTGTGTGATGTCGCGCAGCGTCTGCAGCGCATCGATGGCGGCGACGCGCAGGTCGGAGCGCTCCCAGCTGCGACTCGCGAGAGTAATCAGCCGCGGACCGAGTTCGAACGTGCTGCCGCGCAGACTATCGACGACGAGACCTTCCGCGATCAACGCGCCGACGATCCGGTACACCGTCGGCCGCGGATAGCCGCTTAGCGCGGCAAGCTGCGCGATGCCCAGTGGCGAGGCGGCGTCGGCGATCAGTTGCAGCACCGTCATGAACTTCGAGAACGCCGCGGTGCCGGTGGCGCGGGCGTCATGGTTATCGGCGGTATCGGCGGAAATCGTCATGGTGTCGATCAGGAGGTAACGGTAGAGCGGATGCAGTTCACGCGGCGAGATAGCCGCCGTCGACAGGCACGATCGTTCCGGTGATGAACGCGGCGGCCGGCGAACACAGAAAAGCGACGGCCTGCGCGATATCGTCGGGCTCGCCCCAGCGGCCGAGCGGCGTGCGTTCGAGAATCGCCCGCGAGCGGACGTCGTCGTCTTGCAGCGCCTGCGTGAGCGGTGTCGCGATCCAGCCCGGCGCAACCGCATTCACGCGAATGCCATCGCGCGCGTAGGCCAGCGCAAGCGACTTGGTCAATTGCGCGATGCCGCCTTTACTCGCGCTGTAGGCCGGTACGAGACCGCCGCCGAAAAAGCTCAACATCGACGCGGTATTGACGATCGTGCCGCGGCTCGCCGCGAGCAGCGCACGCGCGACCGAACACGCGCGCATGGTGCCGGTCAGGTTCACATCGATCACCTGCTCGAACACCTCGATCTCGTGTTCGTCGCCGCGGCGAATCATGCCTGCGCAGTTCACGAGAATATCGAGCGACGTCAGCGGAGCGAACAGCGCGGCGACTTCGTCGTTCGAACTGACGTCGAGCGCGACGACTTCGATACCGGCGCCGAAACTCGCGCGTTGCGCATCGGTCGGCGTGAGACCGGCTGCGACGACGCGTGCGCCGAGCGCCGCCAGACGATGCGCGATGCCCGCGCCGATGCCTTGAGTACCGCCGGTGACGACGGCCGTTTTACCTGCGAAAAGATCGTGTTGAAAAGTCATGATCGACGAATGAGTGCCAAGCGGACATAAGACGAAGAGTGATCACGCGAGACGAGCCGCAGCGCCCTGATCGACGCGTTCCGCGATCGGCACGCGCACGACGAACATGTACACAAGCGCCGCCACGACCGACACAGCCGCGCTGATCAAAAACGCGTTGACGAACGAATGCGTCCGGTCCACCACAACGCCCGTAATGAACGGCGCAAACGAGCCGCCGAAATAACCGCCGAAGTTCTGGATGCTGCCCAGCGACGCCACCAGATGCCGCGGCGCCGCGACACTGACAAGCGCCCACGCACCACCGCTCGCGAGGTTGATGAAGTACATCGCCAGCGACAGATAGACGATGGCGAGCGTGGTGTTCGGCGTGTACGCAGCGGGCACGGTGAAGATCGCCGCGAAGATGAGTCCGGTGCAGATCGGCCACTTGCGGCTACGGATCGGCGCAACGCCGCGGGCCATCAGACCATCGGCGACGAAGCCGCTCGACAGCATGCCCAGCGTGCCGAACAGATAGGGGATCGAGACGATCCAGCCTGTCCGCGCGATCGACAGATGGCGCTCGTGTTCGAGGTAAGCGGGCAACCACGTCAGGTACAGCCACACCATGTAGACCACGCCCATGAAGCCAAAGATCAAACCCCACGTAGTCGGTGCGGCGAACAGGCCGCGCCATTCGGCGAACGTCACCCGTCGTTCGGCGCGCGCATGCGGTTCTTCTTCGGTCAGATGCACGAGTTCTTCGGGAGCGAGTGCGACTTCGCTGCGGTTCCGGTAGACCGCATACCAGCCGAGCGCGACCGCGATGCCGAGCACGCCCATCACGATGAACATCCAGCGCCAGCCGAACACGAGCAGCAGCGAGGTGAGGATCGGCGGCGCGAGGGCGGGGCCGATCGTCGACGACGCGACGAAGATACCGCTCGGTCGGCCGCGTTCGCGCAGCGAGAACCATTCGCTGACGACTTTCGCTCCGGCCGGAAACTGCGGCGCCTCGCCGATACCGAGGCAGATTCGCGCGGCGAGAAATTGCGGCAACGTGTGCACGAGCCCGCCGAACAACTGCGCCACCGACCAGACGAGCATCCCAAGGCCGAGCATGATCCGCGCGCCGAAGCGATCGAGCAGCACACCGACTGGCAGTTGCGAGAACGCGTAGGAAAACGAGAACGCCGACAGCAGCAAACCCATCTGCGATGCGCTCAGTCCGAGTTCGCCGCTGACCGAATGATTGGCGATGGATAGCGTGCTGCGGTCGAGGTAGTTGACGATACCCGCCAGCATCAGGAATGCGAGCGCTACCCACTGGATGCGCCTGAGGCGCGGTGTTTTTGCCTGCATGGTTGTCTCCTCCGATGCTCTTTTGAGTCTATGGATGGATGCGGCGGCGTGCAGCGGCGTGTTGTGGTTACCGCACGAACTGATCGACGAAGCCGCCGCCTAACCCGACCCGTTCGAAATGCGCGCGGCACATCTCCAGCTTGGTGAACACGTCTTCGTAGCCGGTGAAGTTGCCGTAGGGGTCGCAGTAGTACATCACGCCGTTCACCTGGAAGTAGGTGATCATTTCTTCGACGTCTTCGGGAACGTACAACGTGTGCGTTTCGCCGGGCGGCTCGAAGACGTAGCTGCCTTCGGTCGCGACCCAGTCGTGCTCGAGGTAGCGCCATTTGCCTTTCAGCACCATGCCGTGCACCGCCTGCGGATGACGGTGGCGGCTCAGCACACCGGACTTGCGCACACGCAGCAGGTTCATCCAGTAGCCGCTTGAGACGTTCAGGCACAGCGGCCGGAACCAGACGTTCTCGGCTTGCGGTACCCACAGACGTTCATCTTTTGGAACCGCGGATTCGACGACGATCTCGCGCAGCGCTTCGGGCGGATTGGGGAGTTGATAGGGCGTCAGTGCATCGGCGCCTGTGGTGGGAGCAGCCATTGTGTCTCCGATCCCATGCAACGCAGTTGCACAGTGTCCATTATGTGGATTTTTACTTCGTATTATGGACAAATCGTCGTGCTTTATGCGGCACGTGTCAAGCTCGCCCACCTTGTCGCGCGACTACTGCCCGATCAGATTCAGCAGCGCGTTACCGAGTCCCTTGACCGTCTGCCCGGCACCCTTCGCCACGCCTTCGGCGCTGACGCCGAGCACCTTGGCCAGACCTGCGCGCAGCTCAGTCGCGAAGTTGTCGTCGAGCGTGAACTTCGGATCCTTCAGATTGCCGTCGAGCACGAAGTGCAGCGTGATAGCGCCGCTGTGCAGTTTGAGTGCGGCAATCGCGACGCGCGTGGGAATCGACATGAACGTGTCGAGCGGATCGTCGCTCGGTGCGATCTGCAGGTCATGCAGTGTCAGCGTGCCGGGCGCGTGTAACTGGTAATCGCGTACGGTCGAATCGATGGAGAGGTCGAGCGTGCCGCCATTTACGCGCGCCTTCGCGCCGGCTTTCTTCAACAGATAGGGATCGAGGGTGACGACGTCGACGCCGCGCAGCGTGGTGGTGGTCTGCGAATCTTTGCTCGCGATCTTGATCCAGCCGCCGAACGACACCGTACCGGTGTGCTGCGGACCCTTGATCGAACCGGTGACGGCGACTGTCGTCGGCTCGGACAGCGCGGGCAGATGCAGGTGGTCGACGGTTGCGTTCGCGTCGCTGACGGTGACGCGGTAAGCCGGGTCGCTGACCGACAGATCGTAGAACTCGAACGTGCCGTGTTCGAAGACGATGTGATCGATGAGTTTTTCGGCGGATGGGCTCGGCTTGGAAGATGCGGATGTGCTCGCTGCTCCTGCTGCCTGCGCATTACTGGAGGATTGCCGCAGGTTCGGCAGCAAACGCAGCTTGCCGTCCTTCGTGCGCAGTACCGTCAGATCGAAGCCGCTCACGACGATATCGCGCAAATGCACGCGCCGCGCGAGCAGGTCGCGGATGTCCGGTGTGAGTGTGATCTGGTCTGCACGCAGCACGTCGGGTGTGGGCCAGCCCGATGGCGCCTTGAGCCGCACCTTGACGAGTCGAACTGAGGACAGTCCAACGTCGATACGCTCCGCGCTACCGAGCGGTCCAAGCACTTCGACGATACGCGCCCGGACTTCGCGTTGCACGAAGTACAAGCCGGCAAGTGCAATGCCGGCCAGTGCCGCCACCACGCATACCGCCGCAATGACTACACGTTTGCGGATCGATGTCGCCATGCCTGGATCCTCGTCGTCGTGCCTCTTGCGCGGTGTTGCCGTGCGCATCGTACCGATCGCATGACCGCCGTCGCGATGGTCTTCGCGATAGCCGCCGAACACCCGCTCGCGAGGTACACAGCAAGCCGCGTACCTCGACCACAGCGCTTAGCCCGTTTAACGAGCGATCGGCTTGTAACGCAGACGCTTCGGCCGTGCCGCTTCTTCGCCGAGACGCTTGATCTTGTCGGCCTCGTATTCCTGATAGTTGCCGTCGAAGAACGTGATCTGCGAATCGCCTTCGAACGCAAGGATATGCGTCGCGATACGGTCGAGGAACCAGCGATCGTGCGAGATCACCATCACAGAGCCCGCGAATTCGAGCAACGCGTCTTCGAGTGCACGCAGCGTTTCGACGTCGAGGTCGTTCGACGGTTCATCGAGCAGCAGCACGTTGCCGCCCGCGATCAGCGTCTTCGCGAGATGCAACCGGCCGCGCTCACCGCCCGACAGATTGCCGACGTTCTTTTGTTGATCGCCGCCCTTGAAGTTGAAGCGGCCGATATACGCACGCGACGGCGTTTCGTATTTGCCCACCGTCAGCACATCGGCGCCGCCGGAGATTTCCTCGAACACCGTCTTCGAACCGTCGAGCGCATCGCGGCTCTGATCGACATAGGCCAGCTTCACAGTCGGCCCTTGCACGATTTCACCCGAGTCCGGCTGCTCCTTGCCGGTCAGCATGCGGAACAGCGTCGACTTACCGGCGCCGTTCGGCCCGATGATCCCGACGATCGCGCCCGCAGGCACCTTGAAGCTCACGTTATCGAGCAACAGACGATCGCCATACGCCTTGCTGACGTTCTTGAATTCGATCACTTCATTGCCGAGCCGATCGCCGACCGGAATGAAGATTTCCAGCGTTTCATTGCGCTTTTGATAGTCCTGGCTGTTCAATTCCTCGAAGCGCGCGATCCGTGCCTTCGATTTCGCCTGACGGCCCTTCGGGTTCTGCCGCACCCACTCCAGTTCCTTCTTGATCGCTTTCTGGCGGGCCGATTCCGACGATTCTTCCTGCTTCAGGCGCTCTTCCTTCTGATCGAGCCAGCTGCTGTAGTTACCCTTCCACGGAATGCCATGGCCGCGGTCGAGTTCGAGAATCCATTCGGCGGCGTTGTCAAGGAAGTAGCGATCGTGGGTGACGGCGACAACAGTGCCCGGAAAGCGCGTCAGGAACTGCTCGAGCCATTCCACCGATTCCGCGTCAAGGTGGTTGGTCGGCTCGTCGAGCAGCAGCATGTCCGGCTTTTCGAGCAGCAGCTTGCACAGCGCGACGCGGCGTTTCTCACCGCCCGACAGATTTTCGATCTTCGCGTCCCATGCGGGCAGACGTAGCGCATCGGCGGCGATTTCGATCTGTTGTTCGGCGCTGCCGTCGGCGGTAGCGAGGATCGCTTCGTACTTCGCCTGTTCGGCGGCGAGCGCATCGAAATCGGCGTCCGGTTCTGCGTACGCTGCGTAGATTTCGTCGAGCTTCTTTTGCGCGCCGAATACTTCGCCGAGACCTTCCTCGACGGCTTCACGCACGGTCTTCTGCGGATCGAGCTGCGGTTCCTGCGGCAGATAGCCGATGTTCAGGTTCGGCATCGGCGTGGCTTCGCCTTCGATGTCCTTGTCGACGCCCGCCATGATGCGGATCAGCGTCGACTTGCCCGAACCGTTCAGGCCGAGCAGACCGATCTTCGCGCCGGGGAAGAACGACAGCGAGATGTCCTTGAGAATTTGACGCTTGGGCGGCACGATCTTGCCGACCCGGTTCATGGTGAAGACGTATTGGGCCATTTGCTTGTAGTCAGGACGTTGACGCCGCAAGCCGCGCAAGGCGCGGGCGACGTGGGTGGATAGGAAGCCGGGCGGGGCCGGTGCGCCGGCGCGGAGATAGACGGACTGCGCGCGCCGGTGCAGAACGCGTCATTGTACTTCGCTGTGGCGCGCGAGGGCCTGGTGGGCGGGCCCTCGCTGCCGCGGCTGTCCCGGTTAGCCGCCCGGTTTGCCTGCTGGCCGGATCGAAGAAACGTAGATGCTTTACCGGCTGCGGTGCGATATCAGTTCGCCCGTTGCCCGCTGGCCGGATCGAAGAAATGCAGATGCTGTGCCGGCAGCGCAACCTGCAGCGCTTCGCCCGCAGCAGGGCGATGCGTGTGCGGCAGCCGCGCGGTGACGTCGTGCTTGCCCCAACGCCCGTGCGCGAGATTGTCGGCGCCCAGCAGCTCGCACGAATCGACGGTGAGCGTGGTGTGCGCCGCGCCTGGCTGACCTGGCGTCATGTGCTCGGGCCGAATGCCGACGATCCACTCGCGTCCCGCCGCCACCTCGCGACCAATCGACGGTGCGCCTGCGATCGGCAACGCCGGACCGCCTTCTGCGACTTCAAACGTCGCACCGTCGGCGGAAACGCGGCCGTGCAGCAGATTCATCCCCGGCGAGCCGATGAAGCTCGCGACGAAGATCGTCGCGGGTCGTTCGTAGACCTCCGTCGGCGAACCGATCTGTTCCGCGTAACCGCGGTTCATCACGATCACACGCTGCGCGAGCGTCATCGCTTCGACCTGATCGTGCGTGACGTACAGGCTCGTCGTCGCAAGACGTGCATGCAGCCGCTGGATTTCGAGCCGCATCTGCACACGCAGCCGCGCGTCGAGATTCGACAGCGGCTCGTCGAACAGAAACACGGCTGGTTCGCGCACGATGGCGCGACCCATCGCGACACGCTGCCGCTGGCCGCCCGACAACTCGCGAGGCTTACGCTCGAGCAGCGGGCCGAGTTCGAGGATCTTCGCCGCGGTGTCGACGCGCCGCGCGATCGTTGCCGCGTCCGTGCCCGCGATCTTCAGCGCGTAGCCCATGTTCTGCGCGACGCTCATATGCGGATACAACGCGTAGTTCTGGAACACCATCGCGATGTTCCGGTCTTTCGGTTCGAGCCGGTTCACCACCTTGCCGCCGATCGAGATCTCGCCATCGGAGATGCTCTCCAGCCCGGCGACCATCCGCAGCAATGTCGACTTGCCGCAGCCCGACGGACCCACCATCACGACGAACTCGCCGTCGTCGATGTCCACGTCGATACCGTGCAGCACGAACTGTTTGCCGTCGTACGTTTTCTTGACAGCCTTTAGCGTCAGCGCAGCCATTCCACTCGCCCTTCAGTGCAGAGGCGGCCGGCGCGAAATGCGCCACCGCCGTATATGTTCATTGACGAAACCCGGACCGGCCGGCTCATTTTTCCGCATCGACGAGGCCGCGCACGAACCAGCGCTGCATCGTCAGCACGACTGCGAGCGGCGGCAGCATCGCCAGCAGCGTCGCGGTCATCACAAGGTGCCATTCGGTCGCAGTGTCGCCGGACGCGATCATGCTCTTGATGCCGACCACCGCCGTGGTCAGCGACTGCTGGCTCGTGATCAGGATCGGCCACAGGTACTGATTCCATCCGTAGATGAAGGTGATCACGAACAGCGCAGCCAGGTTCGTCTTCGACAGCGGCACCACGACGTCCCAGAAGAAACGCAGCGGTCCGGCACCGTCGATGCGCGCGGCTTCCATCAGTTCGTCGGGCAGCGTCATGAAGAACTGGCGGAACAGGAACGTCGCGGTCGCGGAGGCAATGAGCGGCAGCGTGAGACCCGCGTACGTATTGCTCAGATGCATCGACGACACGACCTGCACGGTCGGGAAGATACGCACCTCAACCGGCAGCATCAGCGTGACGAAGATCAACCAGAACGCGGTGTTGCGAAACGGAAAACGAAAAAACACGATCGCGTACGCGGAGATCATCGAGATCGCGATCTTGCCGATCGAGATGATGAGTGCCATCACGAGGCTGTTGAACAGCATGCGGCCGAACGGGCTGGCCGCGTTACCGCTGCCATGCGACCAGACAGCAGCAATATTTTCGAACAGATGCGTGCTCGGGATCAGCGACAGCGGCACGCTGAACACCTCGTGCTCGCTCATCGTGGCCGCGCAGAACGCGACGTACACGGGGAAGACCACCAGCACGACGCCGATCAGCAGCACCGCGTGGCAGAAGAGGTCGAAACCGCGGCGATTCTCGATCATGAGTATTGAACCCTCCGCTCGATGAAACGGAACTGCACGACGGTCAGCCCGACGACGATCACCATCAGCACGACCGACTGCGCGCCCGAGCTGCCGATGTCGAGGCCCTGAAAACCCTCAGCGAAGATCTTGTAGATCAGCGTGCGCGTGGCTTGTGCGGGACCACCGCCGGTGGCCGCGTCAATGACCGGAAACGTGTCGAAGAATGCGTAGGTCAGATTGACGACGAGCAGGAAGAAACTGGTCGGAGAGAGCAGCGGCAGTGCGATCCCGAAGAAGCGCCGCACCGGACCCGCTCCGTCGATCGCCGCCGCTTCGATCAGCGAGCGCGGAATCGCTTGCAGGCCCGCATAGAAGAACAGGAAGTTGTAGCTGACCTGCTTCCACACCGATGCGAGCACGACGAGGAACATGGCCTGGCCGGCATTCAGTGCGTGATTCCACACGATGCCGTACTTCGCGAGCGCATACGTGACGATCCCGATGCTCGGATTGAACAGGAACGACCACAGCACCGCGGCGATCGCGGGTGCGACTGCGTACGGCCAGATCAGCAGCGTTTGATAGGCTTTGGCGCCGCGCGTCACGCGGTCGGCGCAGGCTGCGAGCAAGAGCGAGATCACGAGACCGAAGACCGTGACGAGCGCGCAGAAGATCAGCGTCGTGGTCAGCGACGACAGGTACAGCGGGTCGGCGAACAACTGCTTGAAGTTCGCGAGACCGACGAATTCGCTCGACGTGCCGAACGCGTCCTGCGATTGCGTCGATTGCCATAGCGCGGCGCCGGCAGGCCACAGGAAGAACACCGCGGTGATCAGGAGTTGCGGCGCGACCAGCAGGTAAGGCAGTACGCCGGTGCCGAAGCGGGAGCGTTTTTCCATCGAGATTTTCCAGCTGCGATGCTTGAGATGCAGGGAGACGCGCGGATTGCTGCGTCTCTACGTCAAGCCTGCGACGACCGGCCGGTGAGGTCGATCGTCGCGGCTCGGGACAGCTTAGCTACCGGCCTTTTCAAAGCGACGCAACAACTCGTCGCCGCGCGACGCCGAGGAGTCGAGCGCATCCTTCGGCGATTTCTTCTGCGCCCATACCTGTTCGAGTTCTTCGTCGATGATCGTGCGGATCTGCGGCATGTTGCCGAGACGCAGGCCCTTCGTGAACGGCAGCGGCGGTTTGTTCAGCATCTGCTTGATCGCCGTGTCGCTGCCCGGGTTCTTGTCGTAGAAGCCCTGTTGCTGCGTCAGCTGATAAGCCGCCGTGGTGACGGGGAGATAGCCCGTGTCCTGATGCCACTTCGCGGCGACAGCCGGCGAGCTCAGATACGCCAGAAACTTCGCGACACCTTTATAGGTAGCGGCGTCTTTGCCCGACAGCACCCACAAACTCGCACCACCGATAATCGCGTTCTGCGGCGCGCCCTTCACGTTCGCGTCGTACGGCATCATGCCGGTGCCGAAGCTGAACTTCGCGTACTTCTTGATCGTGGCAAGCGAGCCCGACGAGTTCGTGATGATTCCGCAATCGCCGCTATAGAACTTCGAGACCGGTTCGTCCTTGCGGCCGACGTAGGTGAACGTGCCTTCCTTCAACATGGTCTGCAGGAACTGGATGTGCGCGATCTGCAGCGGCTTGTTGAATTCGAGCACCGCATCGGCACCGTCGAAGCCGTTATTCTCAGACGCGAACGGCACACCGTGCCATGCACTGTAGTTCTCGAGCTGAATCCAGCTCTGCCAGCCCGACGAGTAACCGCACGACATGCCCGACGCCTTCAGCTTCTGCGCGTCCTGCTGCAGTTCCTGCCAGGTCTTCGGCGGCTTGTTCGGATCGAGGCCGGCTTTCTTGAACGCGTCCTTGTTGTAATAGAGCACCGGCGTCGAGCTGTTGAACGGCATCGAGATCAGCTCGCCGGTCTTCGCGTCGCTGTAATAACTTGCAATAGTCGGTACGAAGGCTTTTTCATCGAGTGGCACACCGGCCTGCTTGAACACATCGGAGACCGGGATCACCGCTTTCTTTGCCTGCATCATCGTGGCGGTGCCGACCTCGTAGACCTGCAGGATGGCCGGTGCATTACCGCTGCGGTACGCTGCGATACCGGCGGCGAGCGTCTGGTCGTAGCTGCCCTTGAAGACCGGAACGATCTTGTAGTCGCTTTGCGACGCGTTGAACGCGGTCGCGATGTCGTTCAGGTGTTCGCCCAGTGCGGCTTCCATGGCATGCCAGAACTGGATCTCGGTGGCTGCGTGCGCGCTCTGCGCCACGCCGAGGGCCAGCACGGCCGCCACGGAAAACGAACGAAACAAGGGTTTGAATTTCATCGATAGGTCTCCAGGGTCTAGATTCGCGCAAGTTGCGAGTACGCGATTGTAGTTGTGGTCGATGACAGAAAATAAAGTGTGGGAGTCCTTTCGAGCGGTCGGACGATGCCACGTTGTTGCTTTGCTGCATTGCACAGGTAAGGTGCATTCGTGGTGCCGTCACCCATTCTTATACCCATTTACACCCATTTCAACACGGCAGAGCACAAACGGACACCCGAAAACAAAAAAGCCCTTGGCAGCAAAGCCAAGGGCTCAGATTCAGCCAGTCACGCTCAAACGTTGAACAGAAAGTTCATCACATCCCCGTCGTGCACGACATATTCCTTACCTTCCGCGCGCATCTTGCCGGCTTCCTTCGCGCCGTGTTCGCCCTTGTACGCGACGAAATCCGCAAAGCCGATAGTCTGTGCACGAATGAAGCCGCGTTCGAAGTCCGTATGAATCACGCCGGCAGCCTGCGGTGCCGTGTCGCCGATATGGATCGTCCATGCGCGCACTTCCTTCACGCCCGCGGTGAAGTAGGTCTGCAGGCCGAGCAGCTTGAAACCCGCGCGGATCACGCGGTTCAGGCCCGGCTCGTCCATACCCATGTCGGCCAGGAAGACTTCCTTGTCCTCGTCGCCGAGTTCGCCGATTTCAGCTTCGATCGCAGCGCACACCGCGACGACCGGCGCATTCTCGGCTTCGGCGTGTTTGCGCACCGCGTCGAGGTGAGGGTTGTTTTCGAAGCCGTCTTCCTTCACGTTCGCGACGTACATCGTCGGCTTGGCGGTGATTAGACAGAACGGTTTGAGCAGCGCGTTTTCGTCGTCCGACAGATCCAGTGCCCGCACCGGTTTCGCCTGATCAAGTTGTGCGCGCACCTTCTCGAGCACTGCGGCGAGCTTTCCCGCTTCCTTGTCGTTGCCCGATTTCGCCGCCTTCGAATAGCGTGTCAGCGATTTTTCGACCGTTGCGAGGTCGGCGAGCGCGAGTTCGGTGTTGATGACTTCGATGTCCGACAGCGGATCGATCTTGCCTGCAACGTGAATCACGTTCTCATCGTCGAAGCAGCGCACGACGTGCGTGATCGCGTCGGTTTCGCGGATGTTCGCGAGGAACTGGTTGCCGAGCCCTTCACCTTTGCTGGCGCCTGCCACGAGCCCCGCGATGTCGACGAACTCGACGATGGCCGGCACGATGCGCTCCGGCTTGACGATGTCGGCCAGTGCCGTGAGGCGCGCATCCGGCACTTCGACGATGCCGACGTTCGGCTCGATCGTGCAGAACGGGTAGTTTTCGGCGGCGATGCCGGCCTTGGTCAGTGCGTTGAACAGGGTGGACTTGCCGACGTTAGGCAGGCCGACGATGCCGCATTTGAGGCTCATGGAATTTCTCTAATAAACGGGTGGTGACGGGGCTTCGTCGCGCGCGGCGGGGCATGCTGCCTTCGGCTCGACGCACGCGCCGGCTACGGCCCGATGGAGAAGGGCGGCAGACGGCACGGTGCAAGCGGTACGTCTTGCCGGTGGTCGTAATCACCGGAAAAGCGTAATTGTAACCCTGTCGGAGGTGCCGGTTCGAGCACCGCAGACCGGTGGTGGGCGGTGCGCATGCCCGTGGCGCACCGATTACAGCACTGGCGGACGGGCCCGGACGGCGTGGCCCCGCGGCTATAATGCCCGCATGAACGCTCACCACCAGACCTTTGACGTCGCCGTGATCGGCGGCGGGCTTGTCGGCAAAACCGCGGCGCTGGCATTGACGCAGGGCGGTCTGCGCGTCGCACTGCTCGCGCAGCCGTGCGTGCCACCGCCCGCCGATGCCGCCTTCGATGCGCGCGTCTACGCGTTATCCGCGAGTTCGCAGGCGCTGCTCGAGCGTCTGCGGGTCTGGCAGGCGCTCGATCCATCCCGTCTGTCGCCGGTCTACGACATGCGCGTATTCGGCGATGCGCACGCCGAACTGCATTTCTCCGCGTTCCAGGCATCGGTGCCGCAGCTCGCATGGATCGCCGAATCGTCGCTGATCGAGCAGGCGCTCGATGCCGCGCTGCGCTTCCAGCCGAATCTGACATGGCTCGACGCCCGCGCCCAGGCGCTCGATGTGAAAGCGTCCGGCGCGACCATCGCGCTCGCAAACGGCCGCACGATCGAAACCGATCTGGTGGTTGGTGCCGACGGCGCCCATTCGTGGGTGCGTGCGCAGATCGGTTCGAAGGTTCTGCGGCGCGACTATCAGCAGACCGGTGTCGTCGCCAATTTCAAGGCGGAGCGCCCGCACGGCGAAACGGCGTATCAATGGTTCAGCGGCGGCGAGATTGTCGCGTTGCTGCCGTTGCCGGACGGTCACGTGTCGCTGGTCTGGTCGGCGCGCACCGAACATGCCGATGCGTTGCTCGAACACGATCCGGCGAAGCTCGCAGCGGAAGTCGAGCGCGTGACGCAAGGCACCTTGGGCGCGCTCGAATGCGTGACGCCGGCGAAGGGCTTTCCGCTCGCGCTGCAAACCGTCGACCGTTTGATCGCGCCGCGCGTCGCTCTCGTCGGCGACGCCGCGCATCTGATCCACCCGCTTGCGGGTCAGGGGATGAACCTCGGGCTGCGCGACGTCATGTCGCTGGCGGAAGTCGTTGCGCAGAAGGAAGCATTCCGCGATCTCGGTGACACGGTGCTGTTGCGCCGCTACGAGCGCTCGCGTCGCGAGGACATCCGCGCGCTGATGCTCGCCACAGATGGCCTGCAAAAGCTTTTCGCCGTGCCCGGTCCGCTTGCCCGCGTAGTGCGCAACGCAGGCATGGCGATGATCGGTGCGCAACCGCTCGTCAAGCGCTGGCTGGTGTCGGCGGCGCTCGGTTGAGCAAGAGGGAAGAAGAAGTGTGCGGTCGTCGCGGATGCCGCGAATGCAAGCCGCAGCGCATTCGGGCACACTCGAACGACTACGCAGTACGCCAGACCACAGTCGAAGCAGGCGCGCGCATCCGGCGCGCGTGAACGAATCAGGGAATCCAGCATGAAAAAGCCTATCCGAATCGTTGCGCTTGTCCTTGCCGTCGCCGCTGCGACGCTCGGTTGCACCGCGCAGGCCGATCAGACCACCGACAAGCTGAAGGCAGCACTGCAAACGCGCCTCGCCGACGCGACGATCAAGAGTATCGAGAAGTCGCCGATCGCCGGGCTGTACGAGGTGAATCTCGGCTCGCAGATCATCTATAGCGACGCTACCGGCGACTACCTGATCCTCGGCGATCTGATCGATGCGAAGAATCACAAGAATCTCACCGAAGCGCGCCTGTCGGAAACCAACCGCATCAACTTCGCGAGCCTGCCGTTCGCGAATGCGGTGAAGGTCGTGAAGGGCAACGGTAGTCGTCAGATCGCGGTGTTCTCCGATCCGAACTGCCCGTACTGCAAGCAACTCGAAAACACGCTGAAATCGGTGGATAACGTCACCGTCTATACGTTCCTGTACCCAGTGCTGTCGCCTGATTCCGAGGTGAAGTCGAAGTCGATCTGGTGTTCGACCGACCGCGCGAAGGCATGGGAATCGTGGATGCAGAACCGTACCGCGCCGACCGCCGCCGGTACCTGCGATACCGCTGCCATCGACAAGAACCTCAAGCTCGGTCATGAGATGAACGTGACCGGTACGCCGACGGTGTTCCTCGCAGACGGCCGGCGCCTGCCCGGTGCAGTTCCCGCCGACGAGCTGAACAAACAGATCTCGGCAGTGCGCTAAACATGCCGGTACGGCGGGCGGCGGCGCGTTGCCAACGGCGGCGCCTCCTTCCGTCGTACCGTTACTCGCGCTGACACGGAACACGGGCGTCGCCCGAACCCGCCCGTTATGCACCGCCCCCTGTCCTCCCTATCCCAGCGCTTACTCGCGCCCTGCAGATGAAGCCGATCCGCTACACCATCGTCCCCAGCCAGCCCGCCGCACACCTGTTCGAAGTCACCGTCACCGTCGCCGATCCCGATCCGGCCGGACAGCGTTTCATGCTGCCCGTGTGGATTCCCGGCAGCTACATGGTGCGCGAGTTCGCGCGCAACATCGTCACGCTGCGCGCGTTCAACGATGCGGGCCGCAAGGTCCGAGTCACGAAGACCGACAAGCACACGTGGCAGGTCGCGCCGGTCAAAGGTGCGCTGACGCTGCGTTACGAGGTCTACGCGTGGGATCTGTCGGTGCGCGCTGCCCATCTCGACGACACGACCGGTTTCTTCAACGGTACGAGCGTGTTTCTCGCGGTGCCGGGTCATGAAGACGCACCTTGCGTCGTCGAAATCCAGAAGCCGGCCGGCGCGCAGTATCGGCAATGGCGCGTCGCGACTGCACTGCCCGAAGCGCGTGGCACGAAGCGCTATGGTTTCGGCGAATATCGCGCGCAGAACTACGATGAGTTGATCGATCATCCGGTCACGCTCGGCGAGTTCGCGCTCAAGACCTTCAAGGCGCACGGCGTACCGCACGACATCGTGATTTCCGGGCGCGTCGTCGGGCTCGACATGGAGCGGCTCGCCGCCGACCTTAAGCGCATCTGCGAAGCACAGATCGCGCTGTTCGAACCGAAGTCGAAGAAAGCACCCGTCGATCGTTATGTGTTCATGACCCAGGCGGTCAGCGATGGCTACGGTGGGCTCGAGCATCGCGCGTCGACGGCGCTGATCTGCAATCGCGGCGATCTGCCGGTGACCGGCCGCGAGCCGATGACTGAAGGCTACCGGACCTACCTCGGCCTGTGCAGCCACGAGTACTTCCATACGTGGAACGTGAAGCGGATCAAGCCCGCTGCGTTCGCGCCGTACGATCTGACGCGCGAGAACTACACGTCGCTGCTGTGGCTGTTCGAAGGCTTCACGTCCTATTACGACGATCTGATTCTCGTGCGCAGCGGCGTCATCACGCAGGACGATTACTTTGGCCTCGTCGGCAAGGTGGTCGGCGGCGTGCAGCGCGGGAGCGGTCGCCTGAAGCAGACGGTCGCCGAAAGCTCGTTCGATGCGTGGGTCAAGTACTACCGGCAGGACGAAAACGCACCGAACGCGATCGTCAGCTATTACACGAAGGGTTCGCTCATCGCGCTGGCATTCGATCTGACGATTCGCGCGCAAACCCGCAACCGCAAATCGCTCGATGACGTGATGCGCCTGCTGTGGCAACGCTACGGCCGCGATTTCTACCGCGGCAAGCCGGTCGGCGTCGAGGAAGCGGATGTCGAAGCGCTGTTTGCCGAAGCGACCGGCGCAAACCTCGCGGAACTATTCACCGACGGCGTGCGCGGCACGGTCGACCTGCCGCTGGCGGCTCTGCTCGCGCCGTTCGGCGTGTCGCTGAAGCCCGA
Source organism: Paraburkholderia megapolitana (assembly GCF_007556815.1). NCBI lineage: Bacteria > Pseudomonadati > Pseudomonadota > Betaproteobacteria > Burkholderiales > Burkholderiaceae > Paraburkholderia > Paraburkholderia megapolitana. The sequence goes on along the minus strand of NZ_CP041745.1, from coordinate 3,973,716 downwards.
AACCGATGTGGGAGCGAAGCCTTCGCTCGGTGCACGCGTGCGTGGCGGCGCGGATTGCACGCTGGCGGCCGTTCACGACGGCAGCGCCGCGCAGAAAGCAGGGCTGTCGGCGGGCGACGTGCTGGTCGCGATCGACGGGTTGCGTGTCACTGGTGCCAACCTCGATGCGTTGCTCGCGCGCTATCTGCCGGGCGCGAAAGTGGAGGTCCATGCGTTCCGGCGCGACGAACTGCGGGTTGTTCAGCTGAAACTGGATGCCCCGGAGGTCGCGCGCTACGTGCTTTCCGCCGCCGATTCCCGTGCTGCCGGGACCCGTGCTCGTGACCGCTGGCTGAAGGCCTGAAAGCGCAAAGCCCCACCGTGGAACGCGCTGCGACGGAGTGCCCACTCGCTCGCAGGCGCTCCGCAGCTTTCGATTGCCTGTCGGGGTCGATACAATGCGAAGGTTGTATGTCCGCTCAGACAGTCGATTGTTCTACTGATGCAACAATCCGTCGCTGCCGCGCTACTTTTTCGCGGCCCCGCAAAAAAACACAATGGCTCCACTCGCGCAAAGCTGCGCGCCCCAACTGGAGTCAACCATGACCACGATCCTTCAAATCAATTCGGCGGCCCGCTCGCAAGGCGCGCAGTCGACCCTGCTCGCCGACGAACTGACGGCGAAGCTGCAACAGTCGAACCCGGGCGCGCAAGTCGTCGTCCGCCATCTGCACGCTGAACCGCTGCCCCACCTCGACGACGAGATCCTCGGCGCATTCTTCACGCCGGCCGAACAACGTAACGCCGAGCAGCAAGCCATCTCGGCACGCAGCGAAGCGCTGATCGCCGAACTGCAGGCCGCCGACATCGTCGTGATCGCCGCGCCGATGTACAACTTCGGCATCTCGTCGCAACTGAAGACCTACTTCGACTTCATCGCTCGCGCCGGCATCACGTTCCGCTACGGCGCATCGGGTCCGGAAGGTCTGGTGAAGGGCAAGAAGGTATTCATCGTCGCGGCACGTGGCGGCAAGTACGTCGGCACGCCGGGCGATACCCACACGCCGTACCTGAAGACGTTCCTCGGTTTCCTCGGCATGACCGACGTGAACTTCATCTATGCGGAAGGTTTGAACATGGGCCCGGACGCTGCTGCTGCCGCACTGGCCGGCGCACGTGAAGTGATCGCGACCGCTGCCTGATTCGCCGTATTCGCTGTAGATGTTGCGCGGCGCGGTGTGCGCCGCGATGTGCAGATGCAATGCACGGCAAAACGCCACGAAGATTTTCGTGGCGTTTTTGTTTTGGGGCCGGTGTTAGCGCTTGCCGTTTGCCGTGCGCTATTCGGCGCCTGGCAGAGGCGAGGGCGCGGGAGCACACCCTAAGCGAGCGTTCGTGCGATCTCGGGCAATCGCCAGTCGATCGGCTTGCGTCCTGCTTCGACGAGATAAGCGTTGGCGAGCGAGAAATGTCCGCAGCCGAGAAAGCCGCGATGCGCCGACAACGGCGACGGATGCGGTGCTTCGAGCACCTTGTGCGAGCGACCGCCGAGCAGCGCGCGTTTCGCCTGCGCATGCGCACCCCACAGCATGAACACAAGGCCGTCATGACGCTGCGCAAGCTCATGAATCAGCGTGTCGGTGCATTTTTCCCAGCCACGTTTCGCGTGGCTCGCGGCGTTGTTGCGCTCGACGGTCAGCACTGTGTTCAGCAGCAGCACGCCTTGCTGTGCCCAGGCATCGAGACAACCGTGAGCGGGTGCCTCATGTCCGAGGCTGGCGGCGATTTCCTTGAAGATGTTCTTGAGCGACGGCGGCGGTCGCACGCCGGGCGGCACCGAAAACGCGAGCCCGTGTGCTTGCGGCGTGTCGCGATCTTCGCCGTGATACGGGTCCTGGCCGAGGATCACCACCTTGACCTCGTCTGGACTCGTCAGACGCAACGCGCGAAACACATCCGCTGGATAGACGGTCTTGCCGGCAGCGCGTTCTCCATCGACGAAACGGCACAGCGCCGTATAAGCCTCACTGCCGATAAACGGATCGAGCAGCGCGCGCCACGCGGGTGGGAGCGCGTCGAACTGTGCTTCGAGCGGTTGAACACCGGCAGGAATGGCTACGGGAGCAGCAGCGGCAGGTTCGTCGGCAAAGAGCGAAGGCTGCGACGCTTGCGGAGTGCGGGAACGGGAAGAAGAGGTCATGAGGCGCAAGTGTCGCAGCAAACCTGCGGCAGCTCAAGGCGAAGGCGAGCAGAGATTGCTGCCTAGCGTTCCTGCAACCGGTATCCGCGTTGCGCCTTGCTGATGTCGTCGGGAGTAAGGCCGGGGATATGAGCGCGAAGCTCGGCAGCAAGCGTATGCAGCGCGCTTTCGTCGCCGTGCTTCAATTCGAGTTCGATCTCGCACAGCGGCGCCCGGCGTGTTTCGCCATTCACCTGGGCCACGACCTCGCCCTGATCGATCGCGGCTTCGATTGCCGCACCTGTATGGTCGACATGCCAGATCGTGCGCGTGAAGTCGGTGCGAAACAGCTCGACGAGTTCCGGTGCGGCCTCGCGCAGTGCCGCCGCGGAAGGTTCGTCGTCGCAGGCGCGCAGCAGCGCGTCGATCTCGAGCGCCGGGCCGGCTACCGGCATTTCCCATTCGTGCCGACTGTGCAATCCCGCCTGCGATGTGCCCGCTGTCTTGAACGTCTGAAGCCAGCCTTCCGGCGTATGGCGCAGGCGCAGCGCACTTTTCGCGCGTGCAAGCGCGAGCGCAGGCGTGTCGAAGTAGCGATTCGCGAGCGGCACCGCGTGTCCGGCTTGCGCCGTGCGTGCAACAAACCACTGCGTCGCCGCGTCCGTCTGGTCGGCAGGCAACGCCAGTTTGATTTCGCGTTCTATTCCCATGGTGCGTTATCGCTCGCCGTGTCCGTTCTATGCCGCGATCAGAAAAACATACGGGCGAGTTCAACGCCCGGTTCGTCGGCGCGCATGAACGCTTCGCCAACGAGGAACGTATGCACGTCCATCGCACGCAGTCGTTCGACATCGGCACGCGCCAGGATGCCCGATTCGGTGACAACGATACGGTCGTCCGGAACTGAATCGAGCATGCCGATCGTCGTTTCGAGTGTGGTTTCGAACGTACGCAGATTGCGATTGTTGATGCCGATCAGCGGTGTCTTCAGCGTCAGCGCCTCGGTCAGCTCGGCGCGATCGTGTACTTCTACGAGCACCGCAAGCCCCAGCGAATGGGCGAGCGCTTCGAGGTCCTGCATCTGCGGCGTGTCGAGCGCGGCGGCGATCAGCAGGATCGCGTCGGCGCCCATCGCGCGGGCTTCGACGATCTGGTACGGATCGATGATGAAGTCTTTGCGCAGCACCGGCAGATCGCAGGCGGCGCGCGCTTCTTCGAGGTAGGCGGTGCTGCCCTGGAAGAACTGCACGTCGGTCAGCACTGACAGGCAGGCGGCACCGTGCTTCGCGTACGAGCGCGCAATATCGGCCGGCACGAAGTGCTCGCGGATCACGCCTTTCGACGGACTGGCCTTCTTCACTTCGGAAATCACCGCGGGCACGCCGGCCGCGTGCTTTGCGCGCAGTGCGCCGACGAAGTCGCGGTGGTCGCGCGCCGACGCTTCGAGCCTCAGTTCTTCAAGCGGCGCGCTCTGTTGGGCGGCGCGAATTTCCTGGCGCTTGACGTCGATGATGCGGTTAAGAATATCGCTCATGAGAGTTCCGTACAGAAGTTACTGCTTGAATTGCTGGGTGAAGCGAATCAGGTCGTCGACCTTGGCACGCGCACGACCGCTTGCAATGGCCTCGCGCGCCAGCTCGATGCCGGCCTCGATCGATTCGACGACATTCGCCGCATAGAGCGCGGTGCCCGAGTTGAGGACCACGATTTCGCGCGCGACGCCCGGTTTGTTGTCGAGCGCTTCGAGCAGCTTCACTTTCGATTCCTGCGCGTCGGTCACTTTCAACGAGCGGTTCGACACCATCTGCATGCCGAAGTCCTCCGGATGAATCTCGTACTCGCGCACTTCGCCATCGCGCAGTTCGCCGACCTGAGTCGCTGCGCCAAGCGATACCTCGTCCATGCCGTCCATACCGTACACGACGAGCACGTGCTTCGCGCCGAGCCGTTGCATCACGCGGACCTGAATGCCGACGAGGTCGGGGTGGAACACGCCCATCAACTGGTTCGGTGCACCGGCCGGATTGGTCAGCGGGCCGAGAATGTTGAAGATGGTGCGCACGCCGAGTTCACGGCGCACCGGCGCGATGTTCTTCATCGCTGGATGATGGTTCGGCGCGAACATGAAGCCCATGCCCGTTTCGGTGATCGATGCCGCCACCTGGTCCGGTTGCAGATCGATGTTCACGCCGAGCGCTTCGAGTACGTCCGCGCTGCCCGACTTGCTCGACACGCCGCGGTTGCCGTGCTTCGCGACCTTCGCGCCCGCGGCGGCCGAGACGAACATCGTCGCCGTCGAAATATTGAACGTATGCGCACCGTCGCCGCCGGTGCCGACGATATCGACGAAGTTCGAGTTGTCCTGCACCTCGACGTGCCGGGCAAATTCACGCATCACCGTGGCGGCCGCGGTGATTTCGCCGATGGTCTCTTTTTTGACGCGCAGCCCGGTGATGATCGCCGCCGACATCACCGGCGACATGTCGCCGCGCATGATGAGGCGCATCAGATGCAGCATTTCGTCGTGGAAGATCTCGCGATGTTCGATCGTGCGCTGCAATGCTTCCTGCGGTGTAATCGTCATGGTGTCGCTCCCGATCGTCATGCGTGGTGCTGCTGGCTGGCCAGCTTCGACTGCTTGACGAAATTCTCGAGCAGCGCGTGACCGTGTTCGGACAGGATCGACTCCGGATGGAACTGCACGCCTTCGACGGCTAGTTCCTTATGACGTACGCCCATGATCTCGCCGTCTTCGGTCCATGCCGAGACTTCGAGGCAATCGGGCAGCGATTCGCGCTCGATTGCGAGCGAGTGATAGCGGGTGACGATGAAGTGCTTCGGCAGATCGGCGAATACACCGCGGCCGTCGGTTTCGATCTGACTCACCTTGCCGTGCATGATGGTCTGCGCACGCACGACGCGACCGCCGAACGCTTCGCCGATGGCCTGGTGGCCGAGGCACACGCCGAGAATCGGCAGTTTGCCGGCGAACTCGCGCAGCACGTCGAGCGTGATACCCGCATGTTGCGGATTGCTCGGTCCGGGCGACAGGCAGATGCGCGACGGCGCGAGCTTCGCGATGTCGTCGAGTGTGATTTCGTCGTTGCGATAGGTCCGTACGTCTTCGCCGAGTTCGCCGAAGTACTGGACCAGGTTATAGGTGAACGAATCGTAGTTGTCGATCATCAGCAGCATGGTCTGTCTCCGGTCAGAAGTCGCTATCGAGGCCGTCTTGCACTTGCTCGGCTGCGCGCAGCACCGCGCGCGCCTTGTTCTCGGTCTCCTGCCATTCGGACTCGGGCACCGAATCCGCGACGACGCCCGCCGCGGCCTGCACATACAGATTGCCATTGTGGATCACACCGGTGCGGATCGTGATGGCCAGATCCATTTCGCCGGTGAACGATAGGTAACCAACGGCGCCGCCGTACAGACCACGCTTAACCGGTTCGAGTTCGTCGATCAGTTCCATCGCGCGGACCTTCGGCGCACCCGACAGCGTGCCAGCCGGAAAGGTGGCACGCAGCACGTCGAAGTTCGTCATGCCGGGCTTCAGCTTGCCTTCCACCGAGCTGACGATGTGCTGCACGTGCGAATACTTTTCGATCACCATCTTGTCGGTCACCGCGACCGAGCCGATCTCCGCGATGCGACCGACGTCGTTGCGCGCGAGGTCGATCAGCATCACGTGTTCGGCGATTTCTTTCGGGTCGTTCAGTAGTTCGGTGGCGAGTTCGGCGTCGCGTTCCGGCGTGTTGCCGCGCGGCCGCGTACCGGCGAGCGGACGGATCGTCACGATGCGATCCTCGCTGCGCTTTTCCTGGCGCACGAGAATTTCCGGCGATGCACCAACCACATGGAAGTCGCCGAAGTTGTAGTAGTACATGTACGGCGATGGGTTCAGCGAACGCAGCGCGCGATACAGCGACAACGGATTGTCGCGATACGGCTTGGTGAGCCGCTGACCGACCTGGACCTGCATCAGCTCGCCGGCAGCGATGTATTCCTTCGCCTTGCGCACGGCGGCGAGGTAGTCGTCTTTGGCGAACTCGCGGTAGATGTCGGTGCGCACGCTTGCCGACGTGACCGGCGGCTGCACGGTGGTGCGCAGGCGCTGGCGCAGTTCGCGCAGGCGCTGCTTTGCGCGGGTATAGGCTTCGGGGGTAGACGGATCGGCGTAGATGACGAGGTAGAGCTTGCCCGCGAGATTGTCGATGACCGCGACTTCTTCGGTCAGGAGCAACTGGATGTCGGGCAGATTGAGGTCGTCGGGCGGGGCAGAGTGAGCGAGCTTCTTCTCGATGTAGCGGACTGCGTCGTAGCCAAAGTATCCGGCGAGGCCGCCCGCGAAACGCGGCAAACCCGGTCGTAGCGCAACCTTGAAGCGTTTCTGGAACTGCTCGATGAACTCGAGCGGATCGCCTTCATGTGTCTCGACGACCTTGCCGTCCCGCACTACTTCCGACACACCGTTGCGGGTACGCAGCAGCGTGCGCGCCGGCAAGCCGATGAACGAATAGCGACCGAACCGTTCGCCGCCCACTACCGATTCGAGCAGAAACGAATTCGCGCCGTTGCGCTCGGGTTGCGCGAGCTTCAGATACAGCGACAGGGGCGTTTCGAGATCGGCGAGCGCTTCGGCGATCATCGGGATGCGGTTGTAGCCCTCGTTCGCGAGGGACTGGAATTCGAGTTCGGTCATGTTCCGATCCTGTTCATGCGTTCGGCGGCTTAGATGCGCCGGACAATGCGGGGTGTTGCGCTGCTGCCTGGTCGTGCCGCCGGCGGTGTGTGGCCGGGGTTTGCAGGGACGACCTGCGCGAGCTTGACCGGGGGTTGACCGCTACGCGCGCATCGTCCGGTTAGCTGCCGTACATCGTGTTACATCGTGTACACGGCGGCAATCGAAACGGTACAGCGAAGCCAGCAGCGGAAAACCAAGGGAAAGCGCGCAAGCGCAGCGAAGTAAAAAACGGTGCCGAAGCGAAGCTTCAGCATACCTCAGCGAGGTATCAGCGCGACCAGCGACGCCAGGGCCATGCTCCCCGGTCGATGCTGCTCAGACTCCGTTTTTTATTCAGAAACATGAGGAAGGACTTTATTAAGCCGGTGGGTTGTGTGCCGCGATAGCCTTGGCGGCATCGAGCAGCGAGGCAACTATACCATCCGATTTTATCGTTTGTATAGCCTGGCCATGATTGTAGCCGTAGGGGACGGTGAGGGTCGCCGTGCCCGCGGCGCGGCCTGCCAGCGCGTCATTTTCCGAATCGCCGATCGCAACCGTGACTTGCGGCGCAACGCCGAGCGCGGCGCACGCATGCAAGACCGGCAGCGGATCGGGCTTCTTTTTTGGCACGATGTCGCCGCCCTGCACGAGATCGAAGTAGTCGCGCAATCCGTACTGCGTGAGCAGTTCGACGGCGAAGCGGTGCGGCTTGTTGGTCACGCAGGCGAGCTTGAGACCCGCGGCGCGCATCGCGATCAGACCGGCTTCGACGTCCGGATAAAGACGCGTATGGCGACCGTTGATCTTGGCGTATTCGCTCTGATAAATCGCGATTGCGTCGTCGAAGTGTGTTTGCGCGCGTTCTTCGCCGAGGCGCGACGCGAGCACCGTGCGAACCAGATGCTCCGAGCCTTTGCCGATATAGCCCACCACTTCGCTACGCAAGATCGGCGCTGCATCGAGCTGCGCGAGCATGCCGTTCAGGCCGGCGGTGAAGTCGTCGGCGGTATCGATCATCGTGCCGTCGAGGTCGACGATCGCGGCCTGCAGGCGCGGGCCGGTGAAAACCGGCGCGGCATACGGATGGGCTTCGGCGATCGTCATCAACGCGCGACCTTGGCGAGTTCGCTGCGCATGTGGTCGATAACGGCTTTGTAGTCCGGCTTGCCAAATATCGCCGAGCCGGCGACGAACGTGTCCGCACCCGCTGCCGCGATCTCCGCGATGTTGTCGATTTTCACGCCGCCGTCCACTTCGAGAAGAATCTCGCGACCGGTTTTCTCTTTATACGCATCGATGCGCGCGCGTGCTTCGCGCAGCTTGTTGAGCGCTTCGGGAATGAACGACTGCCCGCCGAACCCCGGATTTACCGACATGATCAGCACGAGGTCAACCTTGTCCATCACGTGATCGAGGTAATTGAGCGACGTGGCCGGGTTGAATACGAGCCCGGCCTTGCAGCCATGGTCGTGGATCAGCGACAGCGTGCGGTCGATATGATCGGAGCCTTCAGGATGGAAGCTGATCCTGTTCGCGCCGGCTTTCGCGAAATCCGGCACGATGCGGTCGACCGGCCGCACCATCAGATGCACATCGATCGGCACCTGAACGTGCGGGCGGAGCGCTTCGCAGACGAACGGTCCGATCGTCAGGTTCGGTACGTAATGGTTGTCCATGACGTCGAAATGGATCCAGTCGGCGCCGGCGGCGACGACGTTGCGGACTTCTTCGCCGAGGCGCGAGAAATCGGCGGACAGGATGCTGGGAGCGATGCGGAATTGCGTCATGGCGAGGGGAGACCGACGGAAAACCGCTATTTTACCGGTTCGCGGGCAACCCGGCCTTGTGCGGGGCGGGACAGTCTGGTTGCGGGCATGCGCAGCATCAAGCAGAATGCCAACCCATGAACGAGGTTCCCGCCGACGCGTCGCAAAGCATTGGCGTACGGGCTTCGCGAGGACTTTAACCACACACCATTATCAAACCGGAAATCAGACCGGAAGCGGGCGGAATCAGGATGAGCCAGTACGAATTCAACGTGTCGTCGCAGGTGCAGTATCTGCCCGAAGAGTCGGACCCGGAGCATCGCCAGTATGCGTTTGCCTATACGCTGACTATCCGCAACAGCGGACAGGTGCCCGCGCAACTGATCGCGCGCCATTGGGTGATCACGGACAGCGAAGAGCGTGTGCAGGAAGTGAAAGGGCTGGGAGTGGTTGGCCATCAGCCGCTGCTCAAACCGGGCGAGCAATTCGAATATACGAGCTGGGCGGTGATCTCGACGCCCGTGGGGACGATGCGCGGCGAGTACTTCTGCGTGGCCGAAGATGGCGAGCGCTTCGATGCGCCCGTGCCCGAGTTCATTCTGCGCATGCCGCGAACGCTGCATTGAACGCCGCGGCGCGTTCGTGGTCTGCTAACAGGCTTGCAGCACCTACTGACGCGGCTTGTTGCGCGACGTCTTCTTCTTCCCGGACGCGGTCCAGACCACGATGAAAATGAGTAGCGAGAGCGCCAGAAGCGATTCCAGCGCGAATATGAGCATCGGGTATTCGTCGAGTAGTTCAGACATGGCGGTTTCCATCAAGAGCGAACATTGTATGCGTTTTGTCCGGCGTGCCGTAGCGTGGGCCGGGGCTGTTTCGATGGCAGTCCTGCTTGCTGCGTGCGGTAGTGCGCCGGTTCGACATCCAGTATCGCCGCCCACCGGTGCCGCGATCATTCCGGGGCAGATTGCTCCGGCGCGTCTTACTCCGGTTACGTGGCAGCAGGTGCCAGGTTGGGCCGACGATTCGCTGATCGGTGCGACCGCGGCGCTACGGCAGAACTGCGTGCGGCTTGCCCGCATGGAAAACTGGCAGCGTGCCTGCGCGGCGGCGGCGCAGATCGACGATCTCGATGTGTCTGGCGCGCGGACGTTTTTTGAAGCCTATTTCGCGCCATTTCAGCTCGCTAATAACGATGGCACGCTCGACGGTCTCGTGACCGGTTACTACGAGCCGTTGTTGCGTGGTTCGCGTACACGTCACGGTATTTATCAGACTGCGCTATACCGCTGGCCTGCTGGCTATCGTACGGGTACTGAATTGCCGACTCGCTCGCAACTCGAACGCTCGGGTGTGCTGAACGGCAATGAACTCGTGTGGGTCGACGATCCGATCGAGGCGTTCTTCCTGCAGGTGCAGGGATCGGGTCGCGTCGTGATGGAAGACGGTAGCGTGATGCGTGTGGGCTTCGGCGGAACGAACAATCAGCCGTACCGGTCGATCGGCCGCTGGTTGCTCGATCGCGGCGAAGTCACGCCTGCCCAGGCGACGATGCAGGGCATCAAGGCGTGGGCGCGCGCGAATCCGGGGCGAGTCGATGCGTTGCTCGATACGAATCCGCGCTTCGTGTTCTTTCGCGAGATGCCGAACGCGGAGCCGGCACCGGGCGGCGGCGCGGATGGTCCGATCGGCGCGCTTGGCGTGCCGCTCACACCGGAACGTTCGATCGCCGTTGATCCATCCTCGATCCCGCTCGGCACGCCGGTCTTCCTGCAGACCACACGTCCGCTCACCAACCAGCCGATGAACCGTCTCGTGTTCGCGCAGGACACCGGCAGCGCGATCAAGGGCGGCGTACGTGCCGATTACTTCTGGGGGCTTGGCGACGATGCCGGCGACCTGGCCGGCAAGATGAAGCAGGCTGGCCGGATGTGGTTGTTGCTGCCGAGGTCGTAAAGCGCAGCTTCGTGGTCCATTGCCAGGCAATGCCGCGAAGCTGTGTTTCCTTCTGCGTTTCTTTCTGTGCCTCTCTCGCTCAGGCGCTCGCTTGGCGCTTGTCGATCACCCGCCGCGCCTTACCCACCGACCGCTCGATACCATTCACCGCCAGCACGTTGACCACCGCGCTCACGCCGATCAACGACTTGATGTCGTAGGTCAGCGCCTGTTTCGCTGCATGGAGCGCAGACGTGTCGGGCGCCGATTCGGGGCAGGGCTCGACGTTCAGCGTCAGCACGTCGAGCGGGCCTTCCTTTGTCAGAACGATCTGGTAATGCGGCGCGAGTGCGTGCTGCTTGAGCAGCAGTTCTTCGATCTGCGTCGGAAAAACGTTCACGCCGCGCACGATCATCATGTCGTCCGAGCGACCGGTGATCTTTTCCATCCGTCGCATGGTGCGCGCCGTGCCGGGCAACAGACGCGTGAGATCGCGGGTGCGGTAACGGACGATAGGCAGTGCTTCTTTGGTTAGCGACGTGAATACGAGCTCGCCGAGTTCGCCGTCGGGCAGCACCTCGCCGGTGACTGGATCGATCACTTCGGGATAGAAATGGTCTTCCCAGATGGTCGGACCGTCTTTGGTCTCCACGCATTCCGACGCGACGCCCGGGCCGATCACTTCCGACAGACCGTAGATGTCGACCGCGTCGATACCCATGCGTTGCTCGATCGCGCGGCGCATGTCGTTAGTCCACGGTTCCGCACCGAAGATGCCGATGCGCAGCGAGCACGTCGCGGGGTCAACGCCTTGCCGCTCAAGTTCGTCGGCGATCGAGAGCATGTAGCTCGGCGTCACCATGATGATGTCCGGCCGGAAGTCCTGGATCAGCTGGACCTGCTTTTCGGTCTGGCCGCCGCCGAACGGAATGACGGTGAGACCTGCACGCTCGGCGCCGTAGTGCGCGCCGAGCCCGCCGGTGAAGAGGCCATAGCCGTAGCTGATGTGCACCTTGTCGCCGGCGCGTGCGCCGGCCGCGCGGATCGATCGCGCGACGAGGTTCGCCCATGTGTCGATATCGCGGCTCGTGTAGCCGACCACAGTCGGCTTGCCGGTCGTGCCCGATGAAGCGTGGATGCGCGAAACCTGCTGCTGAGGCACCGCGAACATACCGAACGGGTAGTTGTCGCGCAGGTCCTGCTTCGTCGTGAATGGGAAGCGCGACAGGTCGGCGAGCGTGCGCAGCTCAGCCGGATGAACTCCGGCGTCATCGAACTTACGGCGGTACACAGGCGAATTCTCGTACGCGTGCGTGAGCGACCATTTCAGTCGTTCGAGCTGCAATGCGGCGAGTTCGTCGCGGCTCGCTGTTTCGATCGGGTCGAGCGGGAGCGAGGTGGTCATCGAAGGTCTCCTTGTCTTCTTCATTCAGAATGAGTGCGCGCGTGGGCGAACGACACGGGTACGGGCTAGCCGCCCGCCGACGGAATCACGTTGCCGCGGATCTGTGCCGATTTGCCGCGGAACATCGCGACGGCCTCGCCGGTTTGATTGGTCACACGAATATCGTAGATGCCGGTGCGTCCGCTCAGCGTCTGCTCGACGGCTTCGGCGGTCAGCACATCGCCGCCGGGCACGGGGCGCAGAAACTCGATCGAGCATCCGGATGCCACGGTGTTCACGTTGTACGAGTTGCACGCGAAAGCGAAGGTCGAATCGGCGAGCGTGAAGATCAGACCACCGTGACAGATTTCGTGGCCGTTCAGGAAGTCGTCGCGCACCGTCATCCGCATGCGCGCGTAGCCGGGGCGCACCTCGAGTAGCTCGAACCCGAGTGCTTTGCTGCAGCGGTCGGCGGCGTACATGCTTTGCGCCGTGGCGCGGGCCAGTTCGTCGGGCGTCATGGCAGATGGTTCCGTTTGAGGTTGCGTCGACATGTCAGCGTCCTTCGAAGCGCGGCGCGCGTTTTTCGATGAACGCCTGTACACCTTCGGCGTAATCGTGCGAGTTACCGAGTTCGCGTTGCAGATCGCGCTCGAGGTCGAGTTGCTGGCTGAGCGTGTGCATCTGGCCTGCGCGCATCGCGTGCTTGATTGCCGCTATCGCACGCGTGGGTTGCTGTGCAAGCTGTGTCGCCAGTTGGGTTGCGGTTGCGGAAAGTTCGGCGTCGTCGACGACGCGCCACACCAACCCCCAGCTTTCGGCTTTCTCCGCGCCGAGCTTTTCGCCGGTGAGAGCGAGCCCCAGCGCGCGCGCCATCCCGATGCGTTGCGGCAGGAACCACGTGCCGCCCGAGTCGGGCACTAGGCCGATCTTCACGAACGCCTGGATGAAACTTGCCGAACGGGCCGCGATAACGAGGTCGCAGGCAAGCGCGAGATTGGCGCCCGCGCCGGCGGCGGTGCCGTTGACGGCAGCGATCACGGGTAGCGGGAGCGCTTGCAGCCGGCGGATCAGCGGGTTGAAGTGCGTATCGATTAACTCGCCGAGATCGGTCATCGCACCGGGCGTGAAGTCCAGATCCGCGAGATCCTGGCCGGCACAGAAACCACGGCCCGCACCGGTGAGTACCAATGCGCGGACGCCGGCGGCTTCGATCTGACCGAGCGCCGCGGAGAGTTCGTCGTGCATCGTGCGCGTAAAGCTGTTGAGCTTGTCCGGACGGTTGAGCGTGATGGTGGCGACGTGGCTCGCCGCGTCGATTTCGACTTTGATCGTTTCATCTGACATGGGGTGTCTCCTCCTGTGTCGGTGCGGCGCTAGATGCGCTCGATCGCGAGCGCAATGCCCTGACCGACGCCGATGCACATTGTGCACAACGCGAAGCGACCGCCGCTGCGCTCCAGTTGATACAACGCCGTTGTAATGAGCCGTGCGCCCGATGCGCCGAGCGGATGTCCGAGCGCGATGGCGCCGCCGTTCGGGTTGACGCGTGGATCGTCGTCGCGCAGCCCGAGCGTGCGCAAGACAGCAAGCCCTTGCGAGGCAAACGCTTCGTTCAGTTCGATCACGTCGAACTGCTCGAGCGACATACCGAGTTGCTTCAGCAACTTCTGCGTGGCGGGTGCGGGCCCGATTCCCATGATGCGCGGCTCGACACCCGCGGTCGCCATGCCGATCACGCGCGCGCGGCGCCGCAAACCGTATTGATCCGCGGCTTCCTGATTCGCAAGCAGCAACGCGCACGCGCCGTCGTTCACGCCTGATGCGTTGCCCGCGGTCACCGTGCCATCGGCGCGCACGACACCTTTGAGTTTGCCGAGTGCTTCAAGCGAGGTCTCGCGCGGGTGCTCGTCAAGTGTCACGCGCAATGCATCGCCCTTTTTCTGGGCGATTTCGACCGCGACGATTTCTTCGGCCAGCGTGCCATCGTGTTGCGCACGTGTCGCTTTCTGCTGACTACGCAACGCGAACGCATCCTGATCGGCGCGCGCGATGCTGAATTCGACCGCGACGTTTTCCGCCGTTTCCGGCATCGAGTCCACGCCGTAATCGCGCTTCATCAACGCATTGATAAAGCGCCAGCCGATCGTCGTATCGTGAATGTCGGTCTGACGCGAAAATGCGCTCGCCGCTTTGCCCATGACGAACGGCGCTCGTGTCATGCTTTCTACGCCGCCCGCGATCATCAAACGGGCTTCGCCTGCCTTGATCGCGCGGGCCGCGGTGCCGACTGCGTCCATGCCGGAACCGCACAGCCGGTTGATCGTCGCGCCGGGTGCATCGACCGGCAGGCCGGCGAGCAGTGCCGCCATCCGCGCGACATTGCGGTTGTCCTCGCCGGCTTGATTCGCGCAGCCATAGATCACGTCGTCGAGTGCGCGCCAGTCGACGCCAGGGTTGCGTTCGATCAACGCCTTGATCGGCACTGCGCCGAGATCGTCGGCGCGAACGTCCTTCAGGGCGCCGCCGTAGCGGCCGAAGGGAGTGCGAATCGCATCGCAGATGAAAGCATCGGTCATGTCGGGTTCCTGCTGGGCGCGACCGGTATGGACCGGTCACCTAGGCTTGGGCTCATTTTGTTCGGAGGTCGGTGCGAAGTCGATTCGACCAGACGGCATAGGCCGTCCGGCCGACTTACGCAGTCACCGATCTCGGTTCAACATGCACACGACTCTGCACGACACGGAAGCGGCTCGCGACGAACGCAGCGTCGGCGAGCGCCGCATTGGCTGCCGGGTTGGCGCCGGTGCCGTGAAAGTCTGAGAACGCAGCCGACTGGTTGACGAATACGCCACCCGTCAGATTGATCGACAGTGCGACACCGCCTTGGATCGAGGCTTCGTGGGCAGCTTCGATGACGGCATCGTCGGTGCTGTAGACCGACAGCGTCAGTGCGCCATGCTCTGCAGCGATCGAGCCGGCGAGTTCCAGCGATTGCGCCGTGGAGTCGGTCGCGATGACGAACGAGATCGGGCCGAACCATTCGCGCGTGAACTGGTGGGCGTCGGTAGCGGCGTCCAGTTTCAGCACGAGCGGCGTGCGCACGCGTGCACCGGCAAAAGCAGGATGGTCGATTGCCTGGCTGTCGACCAGGACGTGGCCGAGATGGCGTGCTTCATCGATGCGTTGCACGACGCCTTCGTTCTGGATCGCGCCCAGCAGTTCGACTGCGCGCGCGGGATCGCCAACGAGTTTCTGGACGGCACCCGCCAGCGCTTCGGCGACTGCGTCGAAAGTCAGCGAGCCTTCAGCGGTACGGATGCCGTCGCGGGGTACGTAGATATTTTGCGGAGCGGTGCACATCTGGCCGGAGTACAGCGTAAGCGAGAACGCGATGTTGCGGGCGACGGCCTTGATGTCGTCGACGGAGTCGATGACGATCTGGTTGACGCCGGCTTTCTCGGTGAAGACCTGTGCCTGATGCGCGTGACGTTCGAGCCAGGTGCCGTTCTGCGTGCTTCCGGTGAAATCGATCAGCTTGATTTCCGGGCGTTGCGCAAGGTCCTGGACGAGCGGGCCATCGTTCGGATCGGTTGCAAGAAGCGTGACGACGTTCGGATCGAAACCGGCTTCACGCAGCACGTCGCGGGCAATTCGCACCGTGATCGCGAGCGGCAGGATGGCGCCAGGGTGCGGCTTGACGATAGCAGTGTTGCCGGTGGCGAGATCCGCGAACAGACCGGGGTAGCCGTTCCAGGTGGGGAAGGTGCAGCAACCGAGTACGAGACCGGTGCCGCGCGGCACGATCGTGTAACGCTTCTGCATCGCGAGCGGCGGATTCTTGCCTTGTGGCTTTTCCCAGTGCGCGTCGGCGGGGATGCGGCGCAACTGGTCCCACGCATAGACGACGGCTTCGAGCGCGCGATCCTGCGCATGCGGGCCGCCGGCCTGGAAGGCCATCATGAAAGCCTGGCCGGTGGTGTGCATGACGCTATAGCCGATCTCGAAGCTGGCCCGGTTCACGCGCGCGAGAATTTCGAGGCTTACGCCGATCCATGCCTGCGGGCCGGCGGCGCGCCAGTCGCGTTGGGCTTTTGTAGCGGCGGTGATGAGAGCGTCGGGGTCGGCCTTCGGATAGCGGATGCCGAGCGGGAAGCCGAACGGCGACGTTTCGGCGCCAACGGTTTCTCCGGTACTGGGTTGGTCGAGTTCGAAGGTCGTATGAAGGTGGGCTTTGAACGCAGCCT